>JAJYIS010000043.1 GCA_021789945.1 Thermoplasmata archaeon
ATCTCAGGGATCGTCGCGGGCCCTGTCATCCCAGCCTGGGCCATGCCCGTGATGTGTACCGGCACGTGGTGCTCCGCCCATACCATCGCGGCCTCGGTGGTGGGCCCCTCGAGGACCAGGGGAGAGACGGTGCAGACCATCGCCGAGATGTAGTGCCTCTTCTTGAGCTCCTCGACGGAGCCGATGACCTTCGCCGCCATCGCGACCTGTGTCCTGGCCTCTTCCGGCGTGGAGGTGGATTCCGTCAGTATGTGCTTCCGCGTGTTCTCCATCGCCACCTGGACCCCCTTGATCACGTGGAACTTCTGGGGGACATCGTGCGCCACGACCATCGGCTCGTAGATGCTCACGTACGGGAGCCAGTCAGATATCACCGCGGTCTTCCGGATGTCGTCCAGGACCGACGGCCGCCTCGTCCTCGTCCTCGGCTCCCAGACCTGCACCCCGCATCCGTCAGTCGTGTAGTAGCAGTGCGTCCCGTCGAGAGGCAGGTCGAACTCCTTCGTCCTTCCGGCAAGCGTGAACGTCTTCGGGATCTTCTTGGTCAGCGAGTTGACGACGCTGACGGGGAATTTCACGACCTCCGTCTTGTCGTCCACGAGCGCCCCCGCCTGCCGCAGCGACTTCCTCGCGGTCTGGCTGTGGACCTTGATCCCGACGTCCTCCATCACCTCAAGCGTGGCCTCGTGAATCTTCTTCTTGTCGCCATGGCCCATCAACTCGCACCTGTTCTTCACCACGAACTTCCTCTCGAACTCAGACATCTCCTCATTCCTCCGTCAGTTGACTATTGATGACTCCGCAGACAGCAAGGGGTTTCCCGCGCTTCGTCGCGCGTCTCCGGAAAAGGGATCAACTACGTTTCTCGAGGGCGTCAGCTCCGAAGCTCTTCGAGTATTCCTTGATTAGGCTGTCTATGTTCTTCCTGATCTCCGTCTCGAGCGGCTCAGGGGTGTGGGAGTTCAGCAGCTCGACCATCCGCTCCTTCGCCCGCTTCTTCGCGTCCTTGCTGCCGTTGGCGGCCCACTGCTGTCTAGTGTTCCGGTCGGAGAGCCTGGCCAGCGCATGCTCCGCCTTGAACCTCCTGAGGGTCTCGACGTTCTTCAGGAAGTTACCCATCGGGCCGGTCTTCGCTATCACGTCGACGGCAAGGGTCTCCTCGTTCACCTCGATCCCGCGGGCGATGCGCATCGCGTTCAGGGCGATCTCGTCGTCGATGACCGCCTGCACTGGCGAGAACGCGCTGAACGCCTCCGTGGAGCCGAGGAACAGGTCCGAGAAGTCGGCCCCCGCGAGGACGGCCATGAGGGCGGCCTGGGTCTTCTCGTAGGAGGTCTGAGGATCGACGATCTTCGAGTCGCTCTGCACGCCCATGTTCGACGGCAGACCGTAGAACTTGGCCAGCTGGATCGCCGCTGCGCCGACGAGCGAAAACTCCGGGGAGCCGGTGGAGGCGATCCCCGACCGCATGTCGAGCGGGCACGACACCGAGCCGTAGATGATCTTCGGGCTCTTGGCGACGCAGCTCGCGATGGCTATAGAACTCAGCACCTCCGCGTTCTGCTGGACGAGAAGCCCGGCGAGCGACGCCGGCGCGGTCCCTCCGGCGAGAGCCATGACGGTGACGAACACCGGGAGGTCCCACGAGGCATATCCGAGCAGGACCTCGAGCATCGTGTGGTCGTGCCCGAGGGGGCTTATGGGGTCGATGTACCCGGTGAACAGGGCCTTCTTCCTGAGGACCTCCCTGTCGCCGAGGACCGCATCCGCGAGCCTCAGCGTGAGCTCGAAGTCCGCCCGGTCGATGCTCCCGCCCATCGTGAGCTTCGACGTGTGTATCAGGCCTGCGGCCATCTGGACGATGCTCTGGGCGCTCTCGGGGACATCGCTGAGGACCATCGGCACGTAGCCGATCGAGGCGGACTCGAGCGCATCCAGGAGCTCCGCCGCCAGGATGCCGTCCTTGAGCCTGGGGCTCCTGAACTCGTCCGTGACGGGGTCTATGTAGTAGAGGCACTGCGAGCCCGGACCGATTTTGGTCCGCCCGTCGACCACGTCGACAGTATGCTTCTCGCTGCGGGCGTGCCACTTGAAGTTCTTCTTGCACTTGCCGACGGCCTCGACGACCCTCGACTCGGCCATCTTGGCGATCCGCGCATGGCGGTCCACCTCGAAGCCCTCCTTCTCCAGCATGTCGAGGGTCTGAGGGGAGTTGATCGAGACGCCCGTCTTGCCGAGGACCCTCAACGAAGCCCCGTGGATCGCTTCGAGGTCGCCCTTCTCTAAGACTTTGAGCGTGTTCTTCTTGGAAATCATGTGCGCACCTCCATCCTTCGAAGGCGATTCATCAATGGGCGTTCATCGGAGCTGACGAGTCCTTGCGAACCTCTCCCACCATTCTTGCCGGCGAGAGGGGCAATATCCTTCACATAGATAAATTGGAGCCGAATGGCTTAAGGATAGTTGCGCTGGTGATGCGTAATTGCCGAGGGAAAGCCGAAGTCTTTATCGCAAGCCCCGCCATTCCGCCCTCCTGGATGCACGATCCTTCTGTCTGCGTACTCAGCAGCGGCAGCTGCGGCAACTCGGCCCTGGTCGAGAACGAGGGCAGAGGGATCTTGATTGATGCTGGCATTTCGTGTCGAGAACTGGAGCGGAGGATGTCGTTGTTCGGCATCGAGCCGACGCAAATCGATGCGCTGGTGCTGACCCACGAACACACGGACCACATCCGAGGGGCCCGGAGGTTATGTCTCGATCATGATGTCCCGGCCTACGCGACGAGGGGGACGCTCGCCCTCACGCCCCTCGACGGCGTCCGGACAGGCAGGATAGCCGCTGGACAGTCATACAGGATCGGCGGGTTCGAGGTGGCGCCGTTCAAGGTCCGTCATCTCGCCGCCGAGCCGGTCGCGCTCTCGATCTCGTGCGGGCCGAGGAGAATCGGCTTCGCCAGCGACCTTGGCAGCATCACACGCGATGTCATAGACGCGATGGTGGGTGCGGACCTGATGCTCATGGAGGCCAACTATGACGACGAGATGCTGATGTCCGGCACATACCCCGATTTCCTGAAGCGGGCCATACGGGGCGATCACGGACACCTATCGAACGACGACGCGGGCCTGCTGTCGGCCAAGTCCGCGACCCCGGACACCGGGAGGATAGTGCTCATACATCTGAGCCGGGAGAACAACGAGCCGGACAAGGCGGTCCGCGCGGTCAAGGAATGCATGAAAGGCCTCTCGCACAAGCCCAGGGTGGAGGCGACTGAGCACGGAGGGGCCAGCGGGCCGTTCCGCCTAGGCTGACCCGACCAGCTTCACCTTTCCGTGGGAGAGAAGGGTGCTCGCGATGTTCTTCGGGATCGAGACGATGTCCTCCTTCCTAAGCTTGTAGTCCTTGTCGACCCCGGCGAAGGTCGGCACGTCCTCCAGGACCCTGACAAGCACGAGGTCCTCGGCCGCCTCGCCGGCGCGCTCCGCAGAAGCGGCCTTGGCATCGCAGACCTTGGCCGAGGGAGCCTCCGGGAGCACCTCGACGTCCTTTGGCTGGGTGAACCTGGGGCCGAGCTCCTCGAAGTCCGCGTTGGAGTCCTTGTGAGCGCCCAGGACTGCGACGAGGTTCGAGAACAAGACGAGCTCGTCGGGGGTGAGGTTCGTCGTGTCTGGGTTGTCACCTGCCACCTTTCTCACGGCCAGCAGGGAGATCTTCCGTTCGCGGAGCTCGTAGACGGTCTTCGACTTGTCAATGGCCTTCTTCAGCTGGTCGTTGAGCATCAGGCTCGCCTGCGACATCGGGTTCAAGGCGATCTCGCGCTCGCTCTCCTTCCTGAGGCTCTTGATGTACCTGCCCATCCGCTCGTAGAGGTCGTGGTCGACCTTGGTAAGCTGAGAGGATTTCTTCTCTTCTCTGAAGAGTCCCATGATGTCCTCATAACTCATGTCCCCCCTCTCAGCGGCCATCAAATCAAGCATACACGGTTTGTATATTTTATGATTGTGCGCAGGCTGCACGTACCAAACAATTTTACATCTGGACATCATCCCAAGAGACGATGCCAAAGACCACGAGCATTTACCTGAGACCGTCGGGCTCCGGCTGCTCGATAACCGTCTACGCTTCCCCGAACGCGCGCTCGACGAAGGTCACTGGGGTCAATCAATGGAGGAAGGCTCTCGAGATAGACATCGGCGCTTCTCCCCGGGAGGACTCGGCGAACGAGGAGCTCATAGGCTTCCTCTCAGAGAGGCTTTCGGTTCCCAGGGACTCGGTCCGAATACTGCGGGGAGCGAAGTCGCGCCTGAAGGTGGTTCAATTGCCAGTGTCCGCGGAGGAAGTGGAGAGCATGCTCGGAGGTAGTTGACTTGCTGACGCCGGAGGAGCGACTTGAGCAGCTGGAGAAGGTGCTCGGGGAGCTGGAGGAGCTCAGCGCCGACACCCCGATAGTGGTCGAGGGGGCGAGGGACATCGCGGCCCTGAGACGCCTCGGGGTCGTGAGGAACGTCCTCGCGCTCAACAAAGGCAAGTCCGTCATCGCGTTCTGCGAGGAGCTCTCCAGGAGATCGTCGAGGGCGATCATCCTCACGGACTGGGACAGACGAGGCGGCCAGCTCGCCCGCATGCTGAAGGAGGGGCTCGAATCGAACGGGGTGAAGGTCAACGAGAGGATCCGCACTCAGATCGTCATCCTCTCCAAGAAGGAGGTGAAGGACATGGAGAGCCTCCCGACATTCGTCGAGCGCCTCCAGTCGATGGCCGCCAGCCAGAGATCGTGACGGACCTGCTCTCCGTCCTGGCCCGACATTGCTGGTTGTTCGACAAAAAAGGATTTACGATAGCATCTCAATCAAACGCGCATGCCTCTGTCGGAATGTTCTCTTGAGATGCTACAGTCACTTAGGCTGAAGTCGGTCAACGACCTGTTTGTGGACATCCCGAATGAGGTCAGGATCGATGGGCTCAGGCTCCCGGACGGCCTATCCGAGATAGACCTCAAACGGGACCTCGAGGCGATGATGAGCGTCAACAGGCCGACGACCATCATGCCGAACTTCCTGGGCGCCGGGATCTACAACCACTTCATACCCGCGGCCGTGAGGACCATTGTCTCCCGGTCGGAGTTCATCACCTCCTACACGCCCTATCAGCCAGAGATCAGCCAGGGCATGCTCCAGTCGCTGTTCGAGTACCAGTCGTTCATGGCCGAGCTCACAGGGATGGACGTCGTCAACTCGAGCATGTACGACGCTTCGACCGCGCTCGGCGAGGCCATACTGATGGCGAACAGGATTTCGGGCGGGGACAGATTCCTCATAGGCAGGGCCGTGAGTCCGGAGCGGATATCGGTCGCGAGGACATACGCCAAGGGCGCCGACATGAAGCTGGTCGAGGTCGGCATGGACCCTGTCACAGGCCAGGTGGATCTGGGAGACCTCAAGGCGAAGATGGGAGACGGGGTCTCGGGCTTCTACTTCGAATCCCCGAACTTCCTGGGCCCCATCGAGTCGCACGCTGATGAGATAAGGCGGATCGTGGGCACAAAGACGCTCGTGATCGGGGCGAACCCGATGGCCCTCGCTCTGCTCAGGCCTCCGGGAGAGGCCGGGGCGGACATCGTGATAGGGGACGCCCAGGTGTTCGGCACCCCGATGGACCTGGGGGGTCCGACCATCGGCGTCTTCGCCTGCAAGAGCGAGCATGTCAGGAAGATGCCTGGCAGGCTCATAGGCATGACCACGGACCTCGAGGGCAAGACGGCGTTCTGCATGACCCTGCAAACTAGGGAGCAGCATATCAGGAGGAGCAAGGCGACCTCGAACATCTGCACGAACGAGGCCCTCCTCGCGCTCGCGGCAGCGGCGTACCTGTCGGTCGTCGGAAAGGCCGGCCTCAGGGACATCGCCAGGAGGAACGTCGAGAACATGCGCTCGCTCTCCTCGAGAATCGCGGCAATCAAGGGCTACAAGGCCCCGAGGTTCAGGTCCGCCCACTTCAACGAGTTCGTGGTCACGTCCGAGGCTGACACGGGACATGTTCACAAGGAGCTGCTGGCGCGCGGGGTCCAAGGCGGGCTCGTGCTCGACCGGATGTTCCCCGAGCTCGGGCACTCCGCGCTCTATTGCACCACAGAGATGCACTCGAAGGCGGACCATGACAAGCTCGTCGGGGCGCTGGAGGCGATCAGATGAGCTACCACCAGGCCGTGCATGACGTCCCCATCATCTTCGAGAGCTGCGAGTCCCCGAAGGCCGAGGATAGCTTCGACCCGACCGTCGGAGGGGCCATCCCGAAGGAGCTCACGAGGGGCGACCTGGACTTGCCCGACATCCCGGAGCGGGATGTCGTGAAGCACTTCGTCAACCTGTCCCAGATGAACTTCGGCGTGGACAATGGCCTCTACCCCCTCGGGTCGTGCACGATGAAGTACAACCCCAAGGTGTGCGACGATGTCGTCTCTTGGCCGACGGTCGCCCAGGTGCATCCGCTGCAGGACCCGTCCACGATCCAGGGCGCGCTCAGGCTCATGCACGAGCTCGAGAAGATGCTCTGCGAGATCGGCGGGGTCGATGCCGTCACCCTTCAGCCCGCCGCGGGCGCGCAGGGAGAGTTCACGGGCGTCCACATAGTACGCGCGTTCCACGAGTCGAACGGGGAGACCAGGAAGGAGATCATCCTTCCGGACACCGCCCACGGGACGAACCCGGCGAGCGCCGCGATGGTCGGGTACGACGTCCTGGACCTGCCCTCGAAGGATGGATGCGTCGACGTCGAGGCGCTCAAGTCGGCCGTGTCGAAAGACACCGCGGCGTTCATGCTCACCAACCCGAACACACTCGGTCTGTTCGAGAAGAACGTCCGCGAGATCGCGGGCATTCTCCATGACGCAGGGGCGCTACTGTACTACGACGGCGCGAACCTGAACGCGATTATGGGCAAGACATCGCCCGGGAAGATGGACTTCGACATCGTGCACTTCAACCTCCACAAGACCTTTGCGACGCCGCACGGTGGAGGCGGGCCCGGGGCCGGTCCAGTGGGAGTGAAGAAGCGGCTCGAGGAGTTCCTGCCGGTGCCGAGGATCGTGGAGAAGGCAGGGGTGTACTCGCTGGACTATGACAGGCCGAAGAGCATAGGGAAGGTCCGCGCGTACTTCGGCAACTATGCGGTCCTCGCGCGCGCGTACACTTACATCAAGATGCAGGGAGGGAAGGGACTCGTGTCGGTGTCGGAGAACGCGGTCCTGAACTCCAACTACCTGAGGGAGAACCTGATGGACGATTTCGAGATGCCCTACGACAAGCTGAGGAAGCACGAGTTCGTCCTCAGCGGCGCGCCTCTGAAGAAGAAGGGCCTTCGGACGCTCGACTTCGCGAAGCGGCTCCTCGACTACGGATTCCACGCGCCCACGATATACTTCCCTCTCATTGTCGACGAGGCGATCATGATTGAGCCGACCGAGACGGAGTCACGGGAGACCCTGGACAAGTTCGTGGCCGCGTGCAGGTCCATCATGAAGGAGGACCCGAAGCTGCTCCACGAGGCGCCCGTGAACACCGCGAGGAGAAGGCTGGATGAGGCGAAGGCCGCGCGCGACATGATCTTTAGCTGGAGGGGCTACTTGAAGAAGAAGGGAGCCTCGCCGCCGGCGAGCGAGCCTAAGCCCTCTTGAAGCTGGCGCAGATGAGCGTCCGCGTGCTGGTGACCCCTTGGATGGTCCGGATCCTGCCCAGGACCTCGTCGCAGAGAACATCGTAGTCCTTCGTCTCCATCCTCACGATCATGTCGAACTGGCCGAAGAGCTGGTGCACCTCGGTCAGGCCGGGCAGCTTCCGGAGCTGCTCGAGCACGGTACCCTCCTTGCCCGTTGCGGTCGTTATGAGGACGTATGCGACGACCAAATCATCACCTGGTTTTCCTCCTGAACGTCCTTGTCCATACTTATATCCTCTTGCAGCCTGGCCAGGCGGGAACCCCTGTGCGGTTCTGTTGCATCGGCGGGTGGTGACTCTCAGGTCTCCCCTTGACGCAACTCGTTCCATTCGGCTCCGACCGTGCGGCCATCGCTGGCTCGTATAGGATCATCATCACGTCATGCTGGAACGCGCCGGGGTTGAACCGTAAACCCCCTGCCACTTACAATCTCTTGGAGGCGGCTGTTGGCGGCAGGTCGATCTTGGCGCAGACACCCTTGTGCCGACCCTGCTGGCCCTCGAGCACCTCGCCCATTCGGGAATGATTTCTCCCACATGTCGGGCGAGCACTGCCGCACGTGTTGGAACAGGTCTTTTTGACGTCTGTTCTCTTGGATCCGACCAGCATCGAGCTGAAACCGTTAGGATGGTTCAAACCAGTATCCATTGTATGTAGTCTGCGAAGACCACAATAACACCCCCTGAAGGTCATCGCCCGATTTGTTACAGAACCCCCCTGTGCGAAAGGTTATCTATGAACGCCCACAATTCGACATCGAGCGAATGGCAGGCTTCGTGGTCATAGAGGGCATAGACGGCTCTGGAAAGTCGACAATTACAAAGCTCGTGGTCGAGAGGCTCGGGAGCAGGGCCGTTCTGACCAGGGAGCCGACCAAATCGTGGATCGGCCGGGCGGTCCACAGGGGCGACAAGCGCAAGGTCAGCCCGTACACAGACGCGCTCCTGTTCATGGCCGACAGGGCCCAGCACACTGAGGAAATCTCGAAGCTCGTGAAGAGAGGCAAGGTGGTGGTCTCGGACAGGTACTACCACTCGACGGTGGCGTACCAGGCCGCCGCACTCGAGGGCGTCTTCCCCGGGGACGCATTCAAGTGGCTCCTGGACGCCAACCTGGGGTTCTCGAGGCACCCCGATCTGACCGTCCTCCTGACCATCCCGCCCGAACTCGGACTGAAGAGGGTGGCCAAGCGCGGCAGGTACTCGAGGTTCGAGAGGCTGGAGTTCCTCGAGAAGGTCAGCAGGAACTATCTCAGGATCGCGAGGGCCGACAGGACCATCGTCAAGGTGGACGGCACGCAGGACCTCGGGAGCGTCGTGAACGAGGTCGTCCGCCTCGTCCGGCAGAGGAAGATTTAAAGAGCTAGGAAGACTCACAAGTGATGGTATGCATCCAGCGGACCATCTGAGAGGGACCAAGAGCGACAAGCTCAAGGGCCGCAAGATAGCACTCGGAGTCACGGGAAGCATAGCCGCCGTCGAGTGCGTGAAGCTCTCCAGGGAGCTGATCAGGAACGGCGCCGAGGTCCACGCGGTGATGACGAAGGACGCTCAGAACATAATCCATCCGTGGTCGCTGGAGTTCGCCACAGGAAGGCCCGTGACGACGGAGATCGACGGGAGGGTGCAGCACGTGTCCCTCTGCGGCGATGTACCTGATAGGGCGGACCTGCTGCTGATAGCGCCTGCGACCGCAAACACCATCTCGAAGATCGCATACGGCATAGACGACACCCCGGTCACCACCTTCGCCACGACCGCGCTCGGCGGAGGCATGCCCGTCATGATAGTCCCCGCGATGCATGGCACGATGATGGCGCACAAGGCCGTCCTCGATAACATCGAGAAGCTCAGGCGCATCGGGGTGACGGTCCTCATGCCGAGGATCGAGGAGTCGAAGGCGAAGATGCCCTCAATCGACTCGATCGTTTCCTCCGTCATCTCGCTCATCGGGAAGCGGGACCTGGTCGGCAAGAAGGTGCTGGTCATCGCGGGCTCCACCGAGGAGCCCATAGACGACATCAGGGTCGTGACGAACCGCAGCTCGGGAGAGACCGGCCTCGAGCTCGCGAAGGCCGCGTACGAGAGGGGGGCCGACGTGGACCTCTGGATGGGCAGGTGCGAGGTCGAGATACCCGAACATCTCAGGACGACGCGATTCAGCTCGTTCGACAGCCTCGCGAAGCTCGCATCGAAGATCAAGCACGACATCGTCCTGTTCCCCGCGGCGGTCTCCGACTTCCGCCCGAAGAAGGCCGACGGGAAGATATCGTCCGACCAGGACCGGCTGATGATCGTCCTGCGGAGGACCCCGAAGCTCATCGACAGGATGAGGGGCAGGTTCGTCGTCGGATTCAAGGCCCAGTCGAACATGAAGGACGAGGACCTTGTGAAGGAGGCGCTGGCGCTCGCGAAGCGCTCGAAATGCGCGTTCGTCGTCGCGAACAGCGTCGAGAACGTGAAGAAGGGTTCGACCAGGGCAATCATCGTCACGCCTGACGGCGCGGTCGAGGACCTCGACGGAACCAAGGCCGAGGTCGCGGACAGGATCATCGACAGAGTCGCCAGGATGGTCGGATGAAGAGCGCGAAGGCCTTCAGCCCGGGCCACATCACGGGCTTCTTCGAGATCTGCCCTGCGAGCGACCCTCTCTCGGCTGGATCGCGCGGCGCTGGCCTGTGCATCTCGCTGGGAGCGACCAGCGAGGTGCGCGTCCAGGACTCCGAGCGCCAGTCGGTCGATGTCAGGCTTGACGGGAAGCCGGGCCCGGCGGAAGTGACCGTCGAGGCCGTGAGGATCCTTCTGGGGCAAGAGAGGAAGAAGGTGTCTGTCTCCACCGAATTCGATCTCCCTGTCGGCCAGGGATTCGGGATGAGCGCGGCTGGAGCGCTTTCTGCGGCGCTGGCCCTGGCATCGGCCCTTGGGATCGACGGTCAGCACGCGTTCGAGGCCGCCCACATCGCCGAGGTCGAACAAGGGGGCGGCCTGGGAGACATCTCCGCGATACTCAGGGGAGGAATCACGATCAGAGAGAGGCCGGGCCTGCCTCCCATCGGGAAGGTCCTCAGGATCGAGGGCCAGCCGGAGGTCGTCCTGTGCGTCCTTGGGGGCGGCATACCAACGAAGAGCGTGCTCGGCGATGCGGCCAAGCGCAAGGCAATCAACGCGAGCGGGTCGAAGCGGGTGGACATGCTGCTGGCGAACCCCTCGCTCGAGAGGCTGTTCTCGCTGTCATCCGAGTTCGCGATAGAATCAGGGCTCGCGTCGAGGAAGGTCCTCGAGGCGATGAACGCCGCGTCGAAGCTCGGCATGGCGACCATGTCGATGCTCGGCAACTCCGTGTTCGCTGTCGGGGACACCAAGGGGCTGGAGCGAGTGCTTTCCGATTTCGGCCGGGTATTCAGAACAAGGGTCAACACAGAAGGGGCGCGCCTGATCGGGCCAAGGGCCTGAACGGGCCGGCACTCATCCGCTGCGTCACTCGAAGAGCGTGAACAGCTTGTCGTCCCCGCCGACATCGAACAAGCCGATCCTGGCTCCGCTGTCCAGCCACCCGTGCGCGTAGTTGACGCACGCGAACGCGTTCACCAGGTCGCCTTTCGAATAGAAGTCGGTCGCGTCTTCGTAGTATGACTTGGCCATCCTGAGGAAGTCCTCCGCGAGCTTTCTGTTGAACGACCTCTCGGGGGCCGCGATCTTCAGCTTCGCGAGGGCCGCTGAGGTTATCGACAGGTACCGCTCGACCTTCTCCTCACTCAGCTGGCCGCCCTTTGCCGGCATTCCTACATCCTTCTCGATGGGATGACCTCTATGCTCTCTCCGCCGTGTTTCGACTCCCTCGGCCGGATCTCCACGAGCAGCGGCATGGACACGCCCCCGCCCGTGATTATAGCGGAGCCAATCGGCAGGCGCTGGATCTCGTCTTCCATCCCAGGAGTGAGCCCTTCGATGGAGGCCGAGATCGCCTTGAGGTCGTTCGGGTTGGTGACCTTGAGTATGACCTGAGTGTTGCACTGGCTCAGGACGTTCTTGTCGACCTTGGCGGCCCTCTGAGTGATGATCGTCAGGCCGAGGCCGAACTTCCTGCCCTCAGAGGCGATCGTCCTGAAGATCTTCGAGCACGCCACCTGGCCCTGCTGCGGGCAGAAGTTGTGTGCCTCCTCTACTACCAGCATCATCGGGGGGATCTTGTCGATCTTCCGCAGCTCGAACAAGGCGTTCCCGATCCTGTTCACGATGAGCTCCTGGATGTCCGGAGGCGTGCCCCTGAGGTTGATGATGGTGCACCTGCCCTTCTGGATGAGCTCGTCTATCTTGGTCCCCTGCTCCGCGAACACGTCGATCTCGTTCAGGTACTCTAGCTCGCTCACCAGCACGCCGCTCGACGCCTCCCCGGACTGCTCCAGGACGGCGATGATGTCGTTGATGGTGTAGTTGTCCTTCGTCTCCTTCAGGATGTCGACCGCCTTCCTGAGCATGGTCAGGAAGGACCTGACGTTCTTGATGTTCGTGAGGCCGAGGATCTCCCTCGCGTCCAGGTTGTGGAGCGTGAACTTCAGGGGCTTGGCGCCCTTGTTCGTCTCGGTGTCCGTCGCGAACTCGGCAATCTTGTCATCATAGCCTCTGGGAGAGACGCCGAAGTCCCTCGTCGTCTTCTTCACGGTGCCCTTGTGCTTCATGCTCGAGTACTCGCCGTGGGGGTCGAGCACGCAGACGGTGACATTGTGCTTCATGAGCTCCTCGACGATGGCCCCCGAGCAGTACGACTTGCCACCGCCCGTCTTGCTGAGGATGCAGACGTGCTTCTGGACCATGGTGTTTATGTCCAGCTCGACCCTGATGTCGTGTCCCGAGAGGAGGCCGATGTAGGCGCCCGTGTCCTTGTTCTCCTCGATCCCGACGACCTTCTTGATCAGCTCCTCGCTCGCGCGGTAGACTATGCAGCCGGCCTTGAGCGGCGTCCTCGGCACCTGGAGGAGATTCCTGTCGTCCCTGTAGCCGACAACGGACACGACCGCGATCTCCTTCTCCTCGAAGGGTATCTGGGTGCCGTTCTTGATCTCCTCGACGGCGTCTATCGTCAGGTTAGTCTTGCGCTCGATCTCAGATACCTGCCCGAGGACCATGCCGACGATCTCGTGCTCGACCTGCACGAACTCCATCTTCTCGAGGGGGCCCGTGACGCCGCAGTTGAACTGGAGGGTTCCGACGTTCCCGAAGATCATCCCCACGGGCTCCAGGCCCGCGACCTTGCTCGCCCTGTGGGAGGAGTGCTGCTCATGCCTGTGCTGGGGCTCAGGAGAAGCATTGGGGGCCGGCTGCTGCAGGCCCTGTGAAGATGCAGTCTGCTGATATGGGTACGACTGACCGACACTCATGTTCAAATGCATCCCATCTTGACTGGGTGATATAACACAATAGATTCTATTAATGTCTTTCTGAGAGAGGCGCGCCCCTGCCTGCCATCAAGATATATGAGAGAGCACGGCATACGCTCGGACGAACACCATGTTCGTGGTCGGGGGGTCCGCGTCGCCTTCGCTTTCGAAGGAGCTCGCCAAGAGCCTGAGAGCCAAGCTGGCCAAGGTCGAGACGAAACGGTTTCCGGACGATGAATGCTATGTCAGGATCGACGACGACCTCGCGGACGAGGACGTCATACTCGTCCAGACCGCGTGGCCCGACAAGAACATCATGGAGCTCCTGCTTCTCCAGGACGCGATCAAGGAGTTCGATGTCGCGTCTCTCACGACCGTCGTGCCATACTTCGGGTACTCGAGGCAGGACAAGCAGTTCAAGCCCGGCGAGCCGATAAGCGCGCGCGCACTCGCGCGGATGATCCAAATGAGCACGGACGAGTTCATCACCGTGGACATCCACGCGCCGAGCGTGATCGATTGGTTCGAGGGCATCCCCGCGAAGAATGTCGCCGCCTACCCGCAAATCGGCAAGTACCTCAAAGGCAAGGGCACACAGCTGGTGCTCTCCCCAGACGAGGGGAGAGCGGAGCACGCGAAGCACGTCGCGGACGTCGTGAACTGCGAGTCCGACTATCTGGTCAAGGAGCGGATCGACGGCGAGACGGTCAAGATGACCCCGAAACGCCTCGACGTCAAGGGCAAGAAGGTTGCAATCGTGGACGACATCATATCGACCGGCGGAACCATCGTCAAGGCGGCCGAGCAGCTGAAGAAGCAGGGATGCGCGTCGATCGTCGCCGTGTGCACCCACGGCGTGTTCGCGAACAATGCGATCCCAAGGCTGGAGGCCGTCTGCGACGAGCTCTGCACCACGGACACGATCGAGAACCCGAAGACATGCATCACGGTCGCTCCCGAGATCGCTAGGATAGCGAAGGATTGATGGATGGGTCCCCGCGCCAGACCAAAACCTACATAAGGCCCGCTCTGTTTCCAGAGGACGCCATGAAGAAGGCCGAGGACTTCAGCGAATGGTACAACGAGATCGTCGAGAGGGCGAACCTGACGGACAAGCGGTATCCCGTGAAAGGGATGAACGTCTGGACGCCCTATGGCTGGAAGATAATGCAGGCCATAGACTCCCACATCCGGCAGGAGTTCGACGGCACTGACCATCAGGAGGTCTACTTCCCGCTCCTCATCCCGGAGGACCAGTTCGCGAAGGAGAAGGAGCACATCAAGGGGTTCGACGCCGAGGTCTTCTGGGTCACCCACGCCGGCCTCAACCCTCTCGATGTCAAGCTGCTTCTCAGGCCGACTAGCGAGACCGCGATGTACCCGATCTTCGCGCTTTGGGTGAGGTCTCACGCGGACCTGCCGCTGAAGACCTACCAGATCGTCAACACCTTCAGGTACGAGACGAAGCAGACCAGGGCCTTCATCAGGGTGAGGGAGATCCACTTCTTCGAGTCGCACACGTGCCACGCGGACTTCGAGGACTCCGAGAGGCAGGTCAAGGAGGACTTCGACATCCTGACCAGGCTCGCCTCGAGATGGTGCCTCCCGTACAAGCTCCTGAAGCGCACCGACTGGGACAAGTTCCCCGGGGCGTTCTACACGGTCGGCATCGACACCCTCCTCCCGTCCGGGAAGAGCCTGCAGCTCGGCTCCATCCACCAGTATAGGCAGAACTTCTCGAAGCCGTACGAGATAAAGTACTAGGATCAGAGGGGGGAGCACAAGTACGTCCACCAGACGACGTTCGGCATGAGCGAGAGGCTCGTGGGGGCGGTCGTGGCGATCCACGGGGACGACAAGGGGCTCGTCCTGCCTCCGGAGATCGCGACGAACCAGGTGGTAGTCATACCGGTGCTCGCGAAGGGCGAGACCGAGAGCGTCGCCAAGGCGGCCCGGCTGTTGTACGAGGAGCTGAAGGCGGCCGGTGTCAGAGTCCACATCGACGAGCGAGACATAAGGCCTGGCGCGAAGTATTTCGACTGGGAGCTCAAGGGAGTCCCGCTCAGGCTCGAGCTGGGAAAGAGGGACATAGAGAAGGGCAAGGTTACCTTCGTCCGGAGGGACACGGCCTCGGACAACATGCTCCAG
>JAJYIS010000044.1 GCA_021789945.1 Thermoplasmata archaeon
CCGGCGGGTTGTGCGACGCGGTTATCATCACGCCCCCGGCGACCTTGTTGACCTTCACGGCGTACTGGAGGGTTGGCGTCGGGACGACCCCGCAGTCAAGCACATTGCATCCCGTCGCCATCAGTCCTGATGCGCACGCCGACTTCAGCATCTCGTTCGAGGTCCTGGCATCGGTCCCCAACATGACCGTCCCCTTCATGAAGGTCCCGATGGCCATCCCGAGCCGGAGCGCGAACTGGCAGTCCATCTCCCTCGAGTTTACGACCCCTCGGACCCCGTTCGTCCCGAACAGCCTGGGAGCCGGTTTGCTGTCTACCATCTGTTCACGGATGTTTCGAATTGCAGATAAATGCTTCTGGTGCTGCGCGGTGCCATGGCACAGGGGATATCAGGGAAGCTTCGCGCCAGATGCCGCGTTTTCAGTCGCAAGCCTTTATAATTGCCTGGAGGCATCCCCCCGCAAGGGGGGCGCACAGGATGGGTTTCAAAGAATGGATCATCCCGCAGGAGAAGCACTTCTTCGACATGCTGGAGCAACAGGCGGACGTCGTGGTCGAAGGGGCTGAAGCTCTCTTGGACATGGTCAGGAACTTCGACCACGTGGCGGAGAAGCGGGACAAGGTGAAGGACATAGAGCACAAGGGGGACGACATGGTCCACACCATTGCCGAGGCCCTGAACAAGACATTCGTGACCCCGATAGACCATGATGACATCTCAGAGCTCACCTCTCGGCTCGATGACATACTCGACTACATCGAGGCGGTCTCTCACAGGCTTTGGTCGTACGAGATCAAGACCATACCCCCGGACATGGTTCAGCTGGCCGAGGTCATCCTGACCTCGTCGAAGGAGGTCGATCACGCGGTCAAGGACCTGAGGAACGTCAACAGGTCGAATGAGATCCTCAAGCATTGCATCGAGATAAACAGGCTCGAGAACATGGGTGATGACATAACCCATGCTGCCGTCGCTGGCTTGTTCAAGAAGTACGATGCGATCAACATCATCAAGATGAAGGAGATTTACGAATACCTCGAAGAGGCCACTGACAAGTGCGAGGACGCCGCTGATGTTATCAAAGACGTTTTCATGAAGAACTCCTAGAGGCGGCCTCATGGAGCTACTGAGTCTTGCGGCGATCACGATCGGATTGACGCTGGTCTTCGAGTTCGTGAACGGCTTTCACGACTCCTCAAATTCGATTGCGACGATCGTCGCGACGAAGGTATTGTCACCTGTGAAGGCCGTTGCATGGGCCGCGATCTTCAACTTCGCAGGCATCTATCTCAGCCAGGCCGTTGCGGCGACGATCGGGAAGGGCATCATCGACCAGAGCCTGATAGTCAAGGAGGGGGCGTTGCTGCTCTTCAGCGCCGTCGTGGGGGCCATCGCATGGGACCTGATAACCTGGTGGTTCAAGATCCCGACCTCGAGCAGCCATGCGCTCGTGGGTGGCCTGATCGGTGCTGGCGGCGCGGTCGCCGGCGTGAACGCCATCGTCTGGTCAGGGACCTTGAAGACCATCCTCTTCATAGTCGTCTCGCCCCTTGTGGGGATGGGGGCCGCCTTCCTCATCGCGGCCGGCGTGATGCGGCTCGGGAGGAACCATTCGAGGACATCCTTGAACGGCTGGTTCCGGAGGCTTCAGCTCGCCTCGTCCGCATTCCTGTCGTACGCCCACGGTTCGAACGACTCGCAGAAGGGCATGGGCATTATAACCATGGTGCTCTTGATCGGCTCGACCGATACGACATTCAAGGTCCAGGACTGGGTGATGCTTGCATGCGGAATCGCAATCTCGGTCGGCACGTTCTTCGGCGGCTGGAGGATCGTCCAGACGATGGCCACGAGGGTCACGAAACTGGAGCCCTATCAGGGGTTCTCAGCGGAGTCCGGAGCGGCAATCATGTTGTCCCTGACCGCGAGCCTGGGCATTCCCGTCAGCACGACGCACACGATCTCCGGGGGCATCATGGGGGTCGGGGCGACGAGGAGGCTTTCCGCCGTCCGCTGGGGCGTCGGGAGGCGCATCGTGATTGCGTGGATACTGACCATCCCGGCCGCCGCGACGATATCCGGAGCGCTGTTCCTCGTGCTCCATGCACTAGGCGTGTGAGTCGGCCGTCCTGGGCTAGCGCCTCCGCGCGCGTCCGGAGGCCCTCGACAGCATCCTGGCCTTTCTCCACCGCTCGTACAAGAAGACCATGCCTGTCGCGCCCAATCCTGCGACGAGTGCCGCCCCGAAGGCGACTTCGACGCTCGCCCCCATGCCGTCGAGCGCCACCGCGACAGCCGCCATGAACAGCCAGGGCAATAGGAGCTCCGTGAAGACGACCCACCTCTTCCTCGGGACCTTCACGAGCTTCTTCGCCAAGGTCGCACCTACTTCTCCTGCGGAGCCTTGGCGTCGCTGAGGATCGTGTCCTTCACCACCGCGCCATCAGGGACTGTGACGCCAGCGTCCACTATCGAATCGGCTATCCTGCACCCGGTCCCTAACCTGGCGTCCTCGAGCACCACGGAACGCTCCACGACCGACCTGAGGCCGACCACGGCCCGCTCAGAGACGTACGCTCGCGGGCCTATGGTCGCGCCAGCGACGACGGCCTCTGGCCTGACGATGAACGGCGGCCGCAGGCTCGCGCCTTCGGAGACCGCCCGCTTGTCCAGGTCCTTCCTGCCCTCGCCCATGAGCGTCCAGTAGGCTTCGAGCAGGTTCTCCTTCTTGCCGCAGTCTATCCAATAGCCCGTGAACCTGAAGCCGAACATGCCCTTGTCCAGGATCTTCGGGAAGACCTCTCGCTCCATCGACACGAAGCCCTTGCCGATGTAGTCCAATGCCTCGTGCTCGAGCGCGTAGACTCCTGCATTGATGAGGTTCGAGAAGGCCTCCTCCTTCTTCGGCTTCTCCTGGAACTTGTTGATGCGATGGTTCCCGTCGATGTCGACGACGCCGTAGCCTGTGATGTCATCCACTGGCCAGAGCGAGATCGTAGCGATGCCCTTCTTCTGCCTGTGGAACCTCAGGAACTCGGACACGTCCATCGACCAGATGCTGTCGCCGTTGATCACGAGGAACGGGCCGTCCAGGAGGTTCTCGACGTTCTTCACGGCCCCGCCAGTGCCCATCGCCTCGGGCTCGTCGACGAGCGTTACCTTCCTCTTGGGATGGTGCTTCGCCAGGTAGTCGACCATCATCTCCTTCTTGTAGCTGACGGGGATGATGACCTCGTCGACCTCCTTCGGGATCTTGTCTATCACGTGCATCATCAGGGGCTTGCCCATCACGGGGAGGAGCGGCTTGGGCAGCCTGTAGGTGAGCGGCCGGATGCGGGTCCCCATGCCCCCGACTAGGAGAACTGCCTTCACGGCCCAGTGGATGGGGTTCGGTGTAATAAAATAATGGCGTGGCCCCGCGCTGCCGTCAGGACTCCGTCTGTGTGATGGGCTGGTCCAGAACAATCGCCGGGGCTCACATCGGAGAAATGCTTACCACGTTGTTCCCGCGGAGAATCACGACTCCGAGACGCTTCACGTTCTCGCCGTTGGTCTCCTCGGTGTCCTCAAGTACCATGTTCAGGTAGTCGTCAAAGCCGACGAGCGTGCCCACAAGGGTCCTGCTGTCCTTCAGGAGCAGCGTGACCTTCTTGTTCATGGACTTCTCCAACAAACTTAGAGGCATCACCATCTAAATCACGATGTGGTCAATGCGGCGTCGTCTTTTAAACCTTTGCGTTCGGGGAAGCCCGGCCCAAGGACAGCTGGCAGGGGCCTCATTCGGGCTTCTTCCCGGACATCTTCTCCAGCTGCCCCTCGAGCCAAACCTTCACGTCCTGGCGGGAACGGGCGTCTATCCCGAAGGTCTCGATGAACTTCTTCGTCGTAGTGAGCTCGATGCTGTTCTTCTTCGGCTTCGCCTTCACGAGCCCGAGGTCCTCGAGCACCTTGACATGGTCGTAGATCTTGTTCCCGACGAGGTCGAACATCTTGCTCTGGAGCACAGGCTGGTAGTACGCGACCAAGGACGCCGTCTTGAGGACGTCCTTTGGGACCTTGAGGTCCGAGAGCCTCGCGGCCGCGTCGACGTACTCCCTCTTGACCTGCATCGCGTACCTGGGGCCCATCTTCGCGATCTCGATCGCCCGGTCGGTGTCGTTGTACTCGTCAGTCAGCTTCTTCAGCGCGGTCCTGATCGTCCTCGAGTCGAGGGCGGTGACGGTCTTGAGGTCCGTCACCGTCACGGGCTTCGCGGCTGAGAACAGCGCTGCCTCGATTATGCGTTCGCTCTTCACTTGACCACCGGTGTTTCAACTTTGACGTTCTCGACCGCGCTCGCGTCCTCGAGCTGGGCGATGTCCCACGGGACCTTCACTTCGAGGAAGATCTCCCCGTACGGTATCTTCTCCTGCCAGACGGACAGCTTGCCCATCCGCGCAAGGAACAGGATGGCTATGAACACTGTGACTCGGTCCTCCTTCGTGCCGTTGCAGAGGTCCGAGGTCGGGACCGCCCCGTTGCCGAACTTCTGGATGCGCTCCCAGACGAGCGCGATGTCCTCCTCGAGGCTCTCCTTGTGGGCCTTGTCGTCGAACTCCGGACGGCGGTACTTCTGCATGAACCTTGAGAGCTCCTGCCTGATGTCGCTCTCCTTCTTCGCCTCCTCGAAGGCGTCCAAGAGGTCGATGAGCGTGACGGGCCTGTCGGCCTTCCTGCGGATCTTCTCGTCGATCGGCATCTGGTCCGTATGCAGCAGGGCCTCGCCAGTGCCGAGCTCGAACGGGTCGACGAACAGGTCCAGGTGGTCCGGGTCCCAGCCGTCGAACAGCATCTCGACCTGCTGCGGCCTGTCCACCCTGGTGAGGACCTGCTCGCTCTGGAGCTTCAGTATCTCCCAGGCCATGTAGACCAACTTCCCGGCGACGATGAGGTTCAGCTCGGTCGCCTTCTTGACCCTGCTCAGGTACATCTTCGAGAACTCGATGAGGTTGATGTCCCACGGGTTGAGCTTCTGCTCGACTACGAGCTCGAAGACCATCCCGACGCTCTTCTCGAACGGGTCCTCGGACGGGACCATGGTCCCCTTGCCCATGTCGTTGACCAACCTGATGTATCCTTCGAGCCGGGATTCCCTGTTGGGCGCGGCGTCGTCCTCGATGATCGACTTCTGGAACATCAGGTGATCGAGCACCCCTTGCGTGTCCAGTGCCTCGGGCATCTAGCTTGCCCCCTGCTCCGGCTCCGCTGCCGGCTCGTCGCTATCGTTCCCGACGTCCGTGCCCTCGGCGATGTTCGGCTTGAAGACGACCTCCGAGATTCCCTCCCGCTGCATCGTGACCCCGATTATGTGGTCGGCCTCCTTCAAAGACACCTTCCTGAGGGATATCTGCATGAACTGCGCGTTCTGCGCGCTCCTCTTGACCGCCTTCGCCACGTTCTCGGCGTTGATGCCGTCGAGGAACATGTCGACCTCGTCCAGCAGGTAGAACGGCGACGGCTCGTACGCCTGTATCGCGAATATGAACGACAGGGCGGTCATGCTCTTCTCCCCGCCAGAGAGAGCCTCCATCCTGACGACCTTCTTGTCCTTCGGCCTCGCCTTGATGATAAGGCCTCCCTGGAGCGGCTCCTGCTCGTTCTCGAGGAGCAGCTCAGCCTCGCCTCCGTTCGACAGCTCGTAGAATATCTTCTTGAAGTTCTCGTTGATCGCGACGAATATCTTCCCGAACCCGAGCTTCTTCTTGTCGTTGAGCTCAGCGACGAGCTTGTTCAGGTTGGCCTTCTGCTTGTCCAGCTGGCCGATCTCCTCCTTGAGGCCGTCGTGCCGGGTCTTCCTCTCGTCATAGTCGTCGATGGCCTTCAGGTTGACCGCTCCGAGGGTCCCGATCTGCCTCTCGCAGTCCGCGGTCGTCAGCTTCAGGTCCTCGGTCGCTGGCATCTCGGTCGGCAGCTGGACGTTGGCGAACTGCGCGAGCTCGCCCTGCGCCTCCTGGAGCTTCTTCTCCGACTCGCCGAGCTTCGTCTGCAGGCTCAGCACGAAGTCGCAGCTCGTCTGGACCTTGGTCGCGATCTTCTCGATGTCTGCCTCGGTGTCCGTCTTCTTCTTGTAGAAGGCGTCCCTCTTCGTCCTGAGCGAGTTGAGCTTGTCGCCCATTGACCGTTCCATCTTGAGCAGCGCCTTGAGCTCGGTCTCGAACTGGACCTGCTTCTCCGCGCTCTCCTTGCCCTTGGCCTTGAGCTCCTCGATCTTGTCGCCCGTGGCCTTCGCGCCGTCCTCGAGCTCCTTCTTCCTGCTCTGGACCAGCTCTACCTGCTTCGTGATCGTCTGGATCTCGGAGTTCAGGTTGGCGACCTCGTTCGAGAGCTCGAATATCTCCGCCTCGAGCTTCTTGAGCTGCTGCGAGAGTTCTTGAGGAGTAGCTTCGAGGAGCCTCTTGTCCTTGGCCTCCTTCTTCTTCTTGAGCTTCTCGATCTCGTCTGTGAACCTTGAAACGTCTTCCTTCACCTTCTCGAGCAGGTCCAGCGTCTCAGCCTGGTCCTTCTCCTTGCCTTCGAGCTCGGCCGCGAGCGATGCGAGCCTCTGATCGAACTCCTTCCTCTTCGCCTCAAGTGAGTCCATCTTGACGCTCTCGCCGCTGTCCTTCGAGTTGACGTCCCTGATCTTGGATTCCAGGTCGGCGATCTCGAGCTTCAGACCCGCGAGCTCCTTCTGGACGCTCTCGGACTCCTCGATCGCGGCCCTCAGCTCTGCCGCCTTCTTCTCGATCTTGCTCTCCGACGGAGCGCCGAACTTCATCATGTTCTTCTCGAGCGTCCCGCCGATCATCGCGCCGCTGGCCTCCGCGAGCTCGCCCTCCAGCGTGACGAGCCTCACGCCGCCCATCAGCCTCCTTACCTCCTCCAGGTTCTTGACGACGACAGTGTCGCCGAACACGAACCAGAAGGCCGTGCGGTACTTCTCTTCGAACTTGACCAGGTCGATCGCGAACCCGACGGAGTCCTTGGCCGCGAGGATCGCCTTGCCCCTGGGCCTGCCGTCGATCATCTTGTTGAGCGGTAGGAAGGTCGCCCTGCCGCCCTTGGACTTCTTCAGGTAGTTGATGCACTCCGAGGCCACCTCGTCTGAGTCTACAACGATGGCCTGCATCCTCGGGCCCGCGGCTACATTGAGCGCTGTCTCATAATCGTCCTGCACCTCTGCCAGTTCCGAGATCGACCCGTGGATGCCCTTGATCTCTCCCTTGTCCCTCGCCTCGAGTATGGAGCTGACGGCGTTGCTCTGGCCCTTCTTGACGGCGTCTATGGCCATGGCCTCAGCCTTGATCTGGTTGTACTCCCTCGTGAGGCTCTTGACGGCGTTCTCGAGCTCCTGGGACTGCTCCAGCAGCTTCCGCTCCTTGTTCCTCTTGGCCTGGAACTCCTCCTGGAGCCTCCGGACCCCCTGGTTCGAGCTCTTGTTCTCGTTCTTCAGCTCCTTGATGGACCACTCCGCATCCTTGAGCTCGAACTCGTAGGTCTTCTTGGTCTCCTCGAGGTTGGCGATGTCGATCTTGAGCCTCTGGAGCTTCTCGCCGAGCCTGTCCTGCTCGAGGTTGAGCGCGTGCAGCTTCTCGCCCTTCGTGGTGATGTCGACCGACAGCTCGACGGCTTCCTTCTGCAGGCTGCCGATCTCGGAATCCGACTTCGAGACCTCGTCCTGATGCTCCGTCAGCTTGGCCCGCTTGTCCTCCAGGAGCTTGGACTTCTTCTCGTGGTCCTTCTTGAGCGGCTGGAGCTTCTCCTCGAGGCCTTCGAGGTCCTTGACGACGGCCTTCAAATCCTCGTTCTGGGCCTGTTTGACCTCCTTCAGAGACTCGACCGACTCGTCTGAGTTCTGGGCCGCGTCCTTCGCGCGCGCGATCTCTATCCTGAGGTTGTCGATCTTCTCCTTGATCTCTCTGGCCTCGTCCCCTCCGCGCTCCGTTATCTCGGCCTCGACCTCTTGGAGCTGCTTCGAGATGTCCTCCAGCCCGGTCTGGAGTTCTCCCTTCTTGCTCTCAGACTTCTCCTTCTCGGCGGTGTAGTTCGAGATCTGCTCGTTCATGGACGATATCTCTCGGTCCACGGACTCCTTCCTCTTCACGGCCATGCACGCCTGGGCGGTCTGGAGCTTGTCGTGGAGGTCCTTGTACTTCAGGGCGCCATCCCTGTCGGCGTCGAGCTGCTTCATCTGCTTCCTGATCTCATCGAGTATGATCGACAGCCTCTGGATGTTCTCCTCGGCCGCGAGCTTCTCCTTCTCGGCGCTCTGGATGTCCTCGTCGAACTTCGTGATGCCCGAGATGTCGTCCAGGATCCTCCTCCGCTCGAGGTTCGTCATCTCGACGATCCTGGTTATGTCCCCCTGCTGGACGAAGTTGTACCCGTCCGCACTTATGCGCGCGTTCGCGAGGAGGTTGTCGAACTCCCCCAGGGAGGAACGTCTGTCGTTCACGTAGAAGTATGAGTAGTAGCCCTCGACGTTATCGGATACGCGCACGATGCGCGTGAGCTTGACCTTGTCCGAGTCGATCGGTATGAGCCTGTCAGCGTTGTTGAAGATCAGGCTGACCTTCGTCTCGCTCGCCGGCTTCCTCTCCTTGCCGCCGTTGAATATGAGGTCGGTGAGCTTGCCTGCCCTGATCACCCTCGAGCTCCTCGGGCCGAGGACGAACAGGATGGCGTCCGATATGTTGGACTTGCCAGCACCGTTCGGACCAGTGATCGCTGTGAACCCCTGCAGGAGCGGGATCCTCGTCTTCCGGGCGAACGACTTGAAGTTCTCTAGCTCTATCTCCATTAGGTGCATCCGATTCCTCTCCAAACAGGATGCGAAAACTTGGCGTGGTTGAAGAGTAGCTGAAACGCTGTTCTCTGCATCCCATCCCGTGCAGTCCGACACGCGTCGGACAGACAATAAAATGGGCTAGAAGGTATATATAACTTCGTCCAGCAGAACGGTCAGTTTTGGCGGACCAAGGCCTTGTAGGCCTTGATAAGCTCATCCTGGCTCTTCTCCCACGACAGCTCCTTCTCGAAGTACTCCTTGCCCTTTCGGCCCATCTCTTCGAGTTCCGCCCGAGCGGTCTGCACCCTATCGAGCAGGGCCTTGAACGCCCCCTTGTCGTACGGTATCACGAACCCGCACCCGGATTCCTCGATATTCTTGGACACTTCCGCCCCCTCCGCCGTGACCACAGGGCGGGCGCAGGCCATCGCATCCAGGACCTTGGTGGGCGTGCCGATCCTGTAGTTCGTGTTCCCAGGGTCCAGCATCGCTATCACGAGGTCGCTCGCCATGGTGATCCTCAGCGCCTCGTCGCTGTCGACCGTCCCGACGAACTTGATTGCTGGGTTCTCCCTGGAGGCCTTCTCGACCGCGGGCCTGAGCGTCCCGTTCCCTCCGATCACCAACTCCGCCTTCCCCTTGGGGTCGATCGAGGCGATGAGCTCCTCGACGAACCTCCCAGGCTCCAGAGAACCAAGGGACGAGATTACGAACCCGTGAAGGTCATAGCTCTGCCGGATCTCCCTGACGTCAGCGCCCTCGATGGCGCCCGTGTCAGGGCTGTTCCTCACGATTCTGGCCGGGGTCCTTCTTCCCGCGGAGAGCTTCTCAGCGAGCGCCTCGTTGACCGTGACCACCTCGTCGGCCCTCTTGGATATCCAGCTCTCCTTCTGCCAGACGAGTCCCGAAAGGTCTCCGATATCGCCGCTGATCATGGACGAGTAGATCTCGTGGGCGTCGTACAGGACCGGCTTGCCTCTCAGCCGCCCAATCAGGATCCCCAGCGGGAGGGTGTCGAAGTCGTGGCAGTGGACGACGTCGAAATCCAACCTTCTCGAAGCCCTCAGCGCCCTGAACCAAAACCTCGGCAGCCGTGAGACCACCTTCGTGACCGACCTGTAGGGGCACCTCGGCCCCAGCCTGATGACATGGATGCCGTACTCGTCGGCCTCTTTGGGGAACGCGCCCTCCCGGTCCCAGGCTAACAGCCGGACGTCATACCCATGATGGATGAGGGTCTTCGCCTCCCTGTACACCCTCGGGTCCGGCCTGAAGGGATAGGTCAGTAGCATGAGCGATGAGGGCATACTCCGGAGAATCCCCTCAGGGGGTATAAATCTGGCGCGCCCTCTCAGACCTTGACCGTCCTGCCTTCCTTCATCGACCTCTTCGCGGCCTCGATGAGCTCGACGGTCTTGACGCCGACTATCCCGCTGTTCTTCGTCTCCGTCTGCGGGTCCTGAATCGATTTCACGAAGTGCACGAGCTCGTCCCTGATTGTGTTGTTCCGCTCCACGTGGAGCTTGTAGGTGTAGCCGCTCTCGTGCACCGTCACCTCCTGCCCGACGGCATCGATGACCGCTGACCGGTTCTCCCCGACGAGCACGACCTGCCTGGTCTTCCTCGGTACGAGCCAGCTGATGTTCGCTATCGCGATGACGCCGTCCTTGTACCTCGAGATGACATAGGCGGTCTCCTCTCCCACCGCCCGCCTGAACGGCCCGCCGACGCAGCTCACCTCTGTCGGCCACTGGCCGAGCAGATAGTTCTGGATGTCGAACATGTGGGGCGCGAGGTCGAACAGGACATCCCGGTCAGGGAACGACTTCTCGAGGTTCGTCCAGTTCTGTTCCATCAGGAAGATCTTCCCGAAGAACTTCTCCTCCCTGATCAGCCTGTGGACCTCGGCGAGGGCGTTGTTGAACCTGAATATGTGGCCGACGGATAGCGTGAGCCTCTTCTTCTGGGCGAGGTCCACGAGCTCCTTGCCCTCCTTCGATACCAGTGTTATCGGCTTCTCGACCAGCACGTGCTTCCCGGCATCGAGCGCGTCCTTGCACACGCGGTAGTGCATCGCGTTCGGGGTCGACACGGTCACAGCGTCCAGGCCCTTGACCGCCAGGAGCTGCCTGTAGTCCTCGTACCCGTTCTTGATCCCGTACCGCTCGGCGCAGAACGCCAGGTTCTTCTCGTCTAGGTCCGAGACGCCGACGATGCTGACGTCCTCGACCTTCGAGAACTCATCCATGATCTTCTTGCCCCAGTATCCCACGCCTATGATCCCGACATTGAGCTTGGCCATGGTGACCTACCCGTAGAATTCCTTGACGCAATCGACGACATAGCTGATCTGCTCGGGGGTGATGTCGGCGAACATAGGTATCGCGATGACCTCCTTGCAGAGCTTCTCGGACACCGGGAACGCCCCCTCCTTGAACCCGAACATCTGGCGGTATATGGGCTGCAGGTGGATCGGTATCTCGTAGTTCAGCCCGACCCCGACCCCCCTCTGTTCCAGGAACGCCTTGAGCTCGTAGCGCTTCTTCGTCCTGAGCGTGTAGAGGTGGTAGACCGGGTGGACGTCCTTGGTCGGCTGCGGAGGAAGCACGAGGTCGCCGACTCCTTTCAGCTTCGAGTCGTAGACCTTCGCCGCGGCCCTCCTCTTCTCGTTCCACTCGGGCAGCATCTTAAGCTGCTCGATCCCGACGGCCGCGTTCACCGTGCCCATCCTGTAGGTGTAGCCCATGATGTCGTGCACGTAGTTGCTTCCCTTCTGCCTTCCGCAGTGCCTCATCCTCTGGCACAGGTCAGCGACCTTGTCGTCGTTCGTGGTGACCATCCCGCCGTCCCCGCCGACATGCATGTTCTTGGTCGCGTAGAAGGAGAAGCATCCAGCGTCCCCGAGGTTCCCCGCCTTCTTCCCCTTATACCCGGCCCCGTGGGCCTGCGCCGCGTCCTCGATCACGACGAGCTTGCCCTTCCTCGCGATTTCGTTTATCTCGTCCATCCTCGCAGGATGGCCGTACAGGTGCACCGGCATGACGGCCTTCGTCTTGCCGTCGATGGCGTCCTTGAGCTTCGCGGGGTCCATGTTGAAGTCGCTCTCGGATGCGTCAGCGAACCCTGGAAGGCCTCCGAACGCCACGTACGAGTTCGCCGAGGCGACGAAGGACATCGGCGATGTCACCACCCTGTCTCCCGCCTTGACCCCTAATGCCTGCACCGCGAGCTGCAGGGCTGCCGTGCCCGAGCTCACTGATATCGCGTACTTCGTGCCGCACATCTTCGCGAAGGCTTCCTCGAACTTGAACACGCTCTCCCCGAGCGTCAGCCGCTCGTTCCTGAGCGCGTTGGCGGCCGCCTCTATCATCTTCTCCGTCATGACTGGCGATGCGATTGGGACCTTCATCTCCTTCCCTTTCCTTTGGTCTTCTTTCCCGAACTGTCCCTCGAGCCGATGATCCTCGCAGGCGCGCCCACCACGATGGCGTTCGCCGGCACGTCCTTTGTCACGACGGCTCCGGCGCCGACGAGCGCGTTCTCCCCGATCGTGACCCCACAGACCACAGTCGCGTTCGCCCCGATCGACGACCCCTTCTTGACCAGGGTGGGAGTGACCTCCCAGTCCCCGGTTGCCTTCGGCACACGGTCGTTGGTGAAGCATGCGTGAGGTCCGACGAACACCTCGTCCTCGATTGTCACGCCCGAGGGTATGAAGGCGAACGCCTCGATCTTACACCTGTCGCCTATCTTCACCCCTCGCTGTATCTCGACGTAGGCGGCGACCCTGCATCCGTTGCCTATCTTGCACCCGTACAGGTTGACGTAGTCTCGGACTATCGTGTCCTCGCCGATCTCGCAGTCGTCGACCTTGTAGTACTTGGCCATCAGCTTCAAGGACGTTGCCTCTTGGGATGCGAAATCCCGACCTAGCTATAATATGTTATGGCGCTTTTCCTTCCGCTGGTCGGCCCTGCTGGCCTCATCTCCTCTTCGGGAGGCGCTCCGCATAATCCCGGAGCTCTCCCGCAAGGTCGTCCCTGGACATGCTGATGTCGAGGGTCGCCCTGACCCAATCCGCCTTGCTGCCGATGTCGTACCTCGTGCCCTTGAACCGCAGGCCGTACATGTCGCTCTTCCTGCACAACAGCCTCATCGCGTCCGTCAGCTGGTATTCCCCGCCCTTCCCCGGGCCGATGTGTTCCAGGTGGGTGAATATCTCCGGCCGGAACACATACCTGCCTATCACCGCGAGGTCGGACGGCGCCTCCTCGGGGGACGGCTTCTCGACGATATCCTCGACCTTGTACAGCTCGTTCCTGATGCGCCTTCCCTTGATCACGCCGTACCTCGAGATGCGGGATTTAGGGACCTGCTCCACGCCCACGACGGTCGACTTGGTCTCCTCGTGGGCGTCGACGATCTGGCCTATGCACGGCTTGTCGTTGATGACTATGTCGTCCCCGAGCATGACCGCGAACGGCTCGTCCCCGATATGCTTCTTCGCGCAGAGGATCGCGTGCCCGAGCCCGAGCTGCTCCTTCTGCCGGATGTAGAATATGTCCGCCATCGAGGCGATCCTCTGGATCTCCGCGAGCGCCTCCGAGTTCCCCGATTCCCTGAGCTTGTGCTCGAGCTCGTACGACTTGTCGAAGTGGTCCTCGATGGCCCTCTTGCCCCTGCCCGTAATGATGATGATGTCCGTCATGCCTGACGCCACCGCCTCCTCGACGACGTACTGTATGGCGGGCTTGTCCACGACCGGCAGCATCTCCTTCGGCTGGGCCTTGGTCGCGGGGAGGAACCGTATCCCGAGCCCGGCGGCGGGAATGACGACCTTCATCGCGGAAATGAACGGCTGGTGGCCATATAATCCTTTTCAGCCCAGCCAGGACGAGGTGGAAAGTGTTATTACGGCTTCTGCCTGTTCGAGTGGCAATGAAGATATGCGTGGTCGGCGCGGGCTATGTGGGCCTCGCGACCGGCGTGATGTTCGGCAAGCTCGGGCACGAAGTGGCCGTCTCGGATGTCGACTCGGCGAGGGTGGATATGGTCCGGTCGGGCAGGCTGCCGTTCCACGAACCTCCTCTGGAGAAGGAGCTCGAGAAGCTCGTCAGGTCGGGGAGGCTGACCGCGACGACGGACACGATTGGAGCCGCTGCCGGTTCCGATGTCGTGTTTCTCTGCGTCCAGACGCCGTCCATGCCCTCGGGCAGGATAGACATCCGACCGCTCAAGAAGGCCGCATCGAGCGTTGGGGAGGCCCTGAGACGGTCGCGCGGCTACAAGGTCGTCGTGACCAAGAGCACCGTCGTGCCCACGACCACGGACACAGTCGTGAAGCCCATTCTCGAGAAGGCCTCCGGGAAGTCTGCGGGAAGAGACTTCGGGCTCTGCATGAACCCCGAGTTCCTTCAGGAGGGCTCGGCGCTGGCCGACAGCATGAAGCCGTCCAGGATAGTCATCGGGTCGATGGACAGGAGATCGGGTGACCTCCTTATGAGGCTCTACTCTACGATCAAGGTCGTGAAGATCCCTACGGACCTGCGCTCGGCCGAGATGATAAAGTACGCGTCCAACGTCTTCCTCGCGACCAAGATCTCATACGCGAACGAGATCGCGAACATGTGCGTGCGGTTCGGGATCGATTCCGAGGGCGTCCTCAAGGCGGCCGGCATGGACCCGAGGATTGGGGCTCTCTTCCTGAAGCCTGGGCTAGGCTACGGCGGCAGCTGTCTTCCCAAGGACGTGAAGGCCCTGAGGGACAAGGCCCGTGCGGACGGCTATAGGTCAAGATTGCTGTCCTCGCTGATCGCGATCAACGACGAGCAGCCCGAGGAGGCCCTCCGGATGCTGGAGCATGCGGTCGGCTCGCTCAGCAGGAAGAGGATCGCTGTCCTCGGGCTGGCGTTCAAGGGCGGCGTGGACGACGTCAGGGAGAGTCGTGCCGTTCCGCTGATATCGCGCCTGCTCGCAAAGGGGGCTCGCGTGGTCGCCTTCGACCCCATGGCAATGGCCAACTTCAGGAGGGTAATGCCCGACCTGGAGTACGCAGGCACCGCTGCGGAATGCCTGAAAGGGGCGGACGGGTGCGTCGTTCAGGCGGACTGGCCGGAATTCAGGCGCTTGGGGCGCAAGGAGTTCGCAGGGATGCGCGAGCCGGTCGTGGTTGACGGGAGACGATGTCTCGACCCTGGGGCCGTCGAAGCGGCAGGGGCGAGGTACCT
>JAJYIS010000045.1 GCA_021789945.1 Thermoplasmata archaeon
TCGGCCCTGACAGGATGCTCAACCTCGCGAAGGGACAGAAGAGGATCTTCAAGGAGTACGGCCTCAACCCCCTCGAGTTCAAGACCATGTGCCACGCATGCCTCTCGTGCGACCTCGTCCCATTCTGGGACGTCTGAGGTCACTTGTGGGTGAACACGCACCGTACTGAGGGCTCGACCTGCTCGACCCTGGCGTATGCGAATCTCTCGAACTGGACGACCTTCCCGAGCGCGGCCTTCACGCCGGTTTCGACGACGCCCTTCTTGACGGTCCCGTCCGTCATCAGCACCTCGGCCGGAACCGCATCCATTGGCGCCCAGTGGACTATCTGGACGCCGTCCTTCAGGACGCCCAGGTCGTTCCCAGCGTACCTCGCGCTCTGCCCCTCCAGCTCGATGTTGCACAGGTCCTTGAGCCTCAGCATCCCGGGACCGGACTCGAGGTCCTCGCGGCCGACATAGACGCTCGCATCGTGCCCGACCTTCAGCTCCCTGTAACCTCGCTCGGGATGCTCTGGATGAAGAGGGGCCTTCGCCTCAAGGTCCGGCGCGCCTTCGATCTTGATCTTCACAGGGTCGCTGACGAAGAAGTACCTGTTCGCGGAGTCGTCGATGAGCTCCCGGTTGAAGGAGTACAGGGTCTTCCAGGAGAACTCGATGTCGACCTCCTTGATGCCCACTTCCACCCAGTACCTCCTGATGGCCTCTGGCCGGATGCCCCTCCTGCGGAGCGCCTGGAGGGTTCCCAGCCTCGGGTCGTCCCATCCGGTGTATGTGCCTTCCTTGATCCCCTTGGCGGTCGTGGACTTCTTCAGCTGCGCCTCCTCGATCGAGACCCGGCCGTAGTGGATGTAAAACGGTTTCTTCCATCCGAAGTAGTTGTAGATGTACTCCTGCCTGAAGGTGTTGTTGAGGTGGTCCTTGCCCCTCAGCACGTGCGTGAGCTCGAGGAGATGGTCGTCGACCGCGACCGCGAGGTTCATCAACGGATAGACCCGGTACTTCGTGCCGGTCCGAGGATGAGGCGTGTCGTCAATCCGCAGCCCGACGAAGTCGCGGATTGCTGGGTTCGGATGTGAAAGGTCGGTCTTGACCATCAGCGAGGCCTCCTCGGGCCTGTATGAGCCGTCGAACATCCCGTCCCACCGCTCCAGCTGCTTGTCAAACGGCTCCTCCCGGTGGGGGCACGCGAGCTTCTTGTTCTTCAGCTCGCGCCAGGTCTCGACCGGGCACGTGCATACATACGCGCGACCCATCTCGAGCAACTTCTTGGCGATGTCGTAGTAGATCTCGAACCGGTCGCTTTGGATGATCGTCTTGCCGACCTTGACGCCGAGCCATGCGAGGTCCTCTGGGATGGTCTTGTATCCGAGGGGGTCGACCCGCGCGGGGTCGGTGTCCTCGAACCGGTTGATGCAGATGCCGCCGTACCGTTTAACGTATTCGTCGTTCAGTATGGCCATCCTGCTGTGGCCCAGATGGAGCGGCCCGGATGGATTCGGAGCCAGCCGCATGCGTACCTCGCCGACGACGCCCTCGAGGTCAGGGAGCCCTTTCTCCCGGAGCTTCGCCTCCCTGACCAGGAGCTCAGGGGCGATGCTCTCGAGCTGCTTCCTCTGCTCGTCGGCGGGCATCGTGTTGACCGCATCGATGATGGACTTGGCTAGCACAGAGACCTCCTTCGCCTTCGATCTCAGCTCCGGGTTCTCCGCCATCACCTTGCCCAGGACGGCGCCCACGGTGGCCTTGCCCGAGAACTGCACGGCGTTCTGAAGCGCGTACTTCCTGATGACGGCCTCTAGCTCCACGGCCGACTCGATGGCCTGGTGGATATAAAAAGGTTTGAACGGCGCCTGAGCCAGCGCGCCCGACGAAAGGATAGAAATACGGTGTGGATGATGCACGAGCAAGGTGTTTCGCTGTCCGTCAGGAGCTTCTTAGACCAGTTCAAGGAGACCATCGTCGTCAAGGGCCATATCTCCCGGGACCTCGAGCTGACTCACATCCTTTACAGGGAGAAGACGAGGCCCGTGCTGTTCGAGGACCTGGACGGCTTCCGGGCGGTCGGGAACCTGTGGTCCACCCGCGAGAGGATAGCCGCCGCGATGGGGGTCGAGCCCGCGGAGCTTACAAGGAAGATGATCCAGGCGATGGACAGTCCATCCAAGCCGCAGGAGCTCGAGAACGCGCCCTTCGACCAGAACGTGCTCACGGACTTCGACCTGAGGGAGTCCGCCATACCCAAGTTCTACAAGACCGACGGGGGCAGGTTCGTCACCGCAGGAGTGGTGATTGCGGAGCACGACGGAGTCCGGAACATGTCCTTCCACAGGCTGATGGTCATCGACGAGGACAAGTTCGCCATCAGGATCGTCCCGAGGCACCTGTACGCGCTCCACAGGCGGGCCATCGACCAGGGCCAGGAGCTGAAGATCGCGGTCGCTGTGGGCCTTTGTCCGTCCATCATGCTGTCCGCGGCCATGAGCCTCGAATTTGGGAAGGACGAGCTGACGGTGGCGAACTCCCTGAGGCAGCTCTGCCTGAAAGAACCGGTAAGCGTCCGAAAGCTCAGGAATTGCCTGCTGGTCCCAGCGTTCGCGGAGTACATATTCGAGGGGAGGATCACGAAGGACGTGGCCGACGAAGGTCCGTTCGTCGACATCACCGGGACGATTGACCCAGTTCGGAAGCAGCCGGTCGTCGAGATCGACCGGATATACCACAGGGACGATGCCATCTTCCAGATGATCCTGCCGGGGGTGAACGAGCACTACCTCATGATGGGCATGCCCAGGGAGCCCGTGATACAGAAGACGGTCGGGCTCGCGGTGCCTGAGGTGCATGCGGTGAGGCTCACGGAGGGAGGGTGCTGCTGGCTCCACGGCGTTGTCTCGATCACCAAGCAGAGGGAAGGCGACTCGGTCAACGCCATCATGGCTGCGCTCGGGTCCCACGCCTCCATGAAGATGGTCACTGTCGTCGACAGGGACATAGATGTGTTCGACGACCGCGAGGTCGAGTGGGCGGTCGCGACCCGGTTCCAGGGCCATAGGAACCTCGTGGTCATTGAGAACGCGAGGGGGAGCAGCCTCGACCCTAGCGCGGACGAGACCACGACGAAGGTCGGGATCGACGCGACAAAGCCGATTGACGGCAAAGGGTTCGACAGGGTCAAGCCTGAGTGAGAATCCCCCAAGGTTGCCCGCCGATAGCCCGAGATGGCTGCCGTCTGACGGCAACAGACCAGTTAGGCGAAAAGGATTAAATAACCTGCAGACTTAGTAACCGCCGAGGATACCGAGATGGTAACTGTCACACCGAAAGCAATCGAAGCCATGAAGACGATCGTCGACGAGTCCAAGAGGAACGAGACGATCAGGATATTCTTCGCAGGGTACTCATGCTCAGGGCCGGCCTACATGATGGGCTTTGACAAGAAGACCGAGAAGGATGTCGAGGTCAAGGCCGACGGATTCACCCTCATCTACGAGAAGAACCTCGAGGATGAGCTTAGAGAGGCCATCGTGGACAGCGTCGAGACCCCCCAGGGAGCGGGAGTGGTCGTCAGGGTCAAGAGCACGGGCAACTCGTGCGCCTCGTGCGCGGGCTGCCACTAGATTCGGCCCGCCCGAGAGAAAACATTCATACGCTCCTTGAGTTCTCAAAGGCCCGTGTTCATTGAGCACGAGCTTATCAAGCCCTCCAGCGTGGAGCGGCGAGACTACCAGACCAACATCGCCTCCGCGGCCGAGAGGGAGTCGACCCTCGTGGTGCTCCCGACCGGCATGGGCAAGACCATCATCGCCCTCATCGTAATCGCCCAGACCTTGGCATCCAAGAAGGGCAAGGTGCTTTTCATGGCGCCGACCAAGCCCCTCGTGCAACAGCACGCCGGCTTCCTGAAGGAGCAGCTCCTGAGGTTCGAGCCGGCGATGTTCACGGGCGAGGTGCCCCCGGCGGAGCGCGAAAGCCTCTGGAAGGAGAGCAGGCTCGTCGTCTCGACCCCGCAGGTCATAGAGAACGACCTGGCGGAGGAACGGATAGACATCGACGACGTGGACCTGGTGGTCTTCGACGAGGCGCACAGGGCGGTCGGGGACTACGCCTATGTCTCGATAGGCAAGCGGTACCAGGAGAAGGGCGGGCTCGTGCTCGGCATGACTGCCTCGCCAGGCTCGGACGTCGGGAAGATAGCGGAGGTCTGCGAGAACCTCGGAATCACGAACGTCGAGATCAGGTCCGAGTATGACGACGACGTAGTCAAGTACACCCAGGACGTGGACGTCCAGTACGTAGGCGTCAACATCCAGGAGGGCATGGGCCCGGTGGTGTACCTCCTGAAGCAGATCTTCGACGAGCAGGTGCGGAAGCTCCGGGAGTTCGGGTTCCTCGACCCGAAGAAGCCCGTGACAACCAGGGACCTGCTCGAGGCGGGGAACGTCATCCGGGCTAGGCTCCAGTCCGGCAGGAAGGCCTTCCAGCTGTTCAGGGCGGCGAGCGTCCAGTCGATGGCGATGAAGGTCAACCACGCGATCGAGCTCGCCGAGACCCAGGGCAGCGGCGCGCTCGAGAAGTACATGGACAAGCAGGTGAACGAGGGACTCGAGAAGGGCGGGTCGAAGGCCTCGAGGGACCTCGTCAAGGACGCCAGGTTCCAGCAGGCCCGGACGCTCGTGTTCGGCATGAAGCGGGACCACCCGAAGCTCGAGAAGGTCGTCCCCATCATCAAGACCCAGTTCCTGTCCAAGCCGGACTCGAGGGTAATAGTCTTCACGCACTACAGGGACACGTGCGAGCTCATGACCCAGACCCTCGATAAGATCCCTGGCTTCAGGCCGGTCAGGTTCGTCGGCCAGGCGAGCAAGGGCGAGGACATCGGGATGAACCAGAGGGAGCAGAAGGAGATCATCGAGAAGTTCCAGAGAGGCGACTTCAACATCATGGTCGCGACCTCCATCGCGGAGGAGGGTCTCGACATACCGTCGACGGACCTGGTAGTGTTCTACGAGCCCGTCCCGTCCGAGATAAGGACCATCCAGAGGCGCGGCAGGACCGGCAGGAGGAGGGCCGGGAAGGTCGTTATGATGGTCACGCGGCACACGAAGGACGAGGCGTACTTCTACTCCAGCAGGAAGAAGGAGATGCAGATGCGCCGGGAGCTCGAGGCGCTCAGGCGGAAGCTGAGGGTCATGAAGGGCCTCCCCGACCTCCCGCCAGTGGCAAGGGCACCGCTCACGAGGCCCGAGCTCCGGGAGATGATGACCGTGGGGCCCCCGAGCGACAAGGAGGCGCTGTCGCAGAAGGTCGCCGAGAAGAAGGGCCAGAAGTTCCTGGGTCAGTTCGACAGGGGGAAGGCCGGCGGGGAGGTCATGCTCGACGCGTCCGAGAACGCAGTCGCGATCGGGCTCGGGGACGAGCTCGAGCGGCTGGGGTTCGGGCTCGAGACGAAGGATCTCGAGAACGCCGACGTCGTGGTATCCCCGAGGGTCGCGGTTTCCGTGCGAACGGTCGACCAGTTCATCGAGGGCATCTCGGACGGGAGCGTGCTCACCATGCTGGCCAAGATGAAGCACGAGTTCCTGCACCCGATACTCATAGTCCAGGGAGAGCCCGAAGGGGAGGGCGTTCAGGCAGGGAACGCGGCCGTCTACGACGCGCTCAGCTCGGTGCTGGCGGAGTACCACATGCCGGTCCTGTCGACAAGGGACCCCGCGGAGACGGCAGCGCAGATAGCGTCGCTCTACAAGCAGGAGCTGGCCAAGAAGGATTCGGGGTCGCGTGCAATGCAGACAACCCTCGACGTCTCGAGCAGGCAGCGGTTCCTGGTCCAGGGCCTGCCGAACGTGTCGGCGACTCTCGCGCAGAGGCTCCTGGAGCGGTTCGGGAGCGTGAAGGGCATCGCGGACGCGGACGTCGAAGAACTTATGAAAGTCGAAGGCATCGGCAAGGTCATAGCCGACGGCATTCATACGGTACTGCGGAAGAGATACGGAGAGGATGGTTAGATGGCGATAAGCAAGTGCCCGCTCTGCGGAAGCCCGTGCATACTCAAGATTGTCACGACGGAGGACGACACATGGTGCAAGGTCGACGTCTGCGAGCTCTGCCAGACCATGTACCCGAGGGGCAGGACCGAGGTGGTTGTCACGGCGCACGCGCACAAGCCGAAGGCCAGTGAGAAGGCGAAGGCCAAGTCGAAGCCGAAGAAGAAGGCCAAGAAGCGCTGACGGTCCTGCATCGGCCGAGCCAGCGTGCTTTTGCACGCTCAGATAGTTTTATGAACGTATTGCCCATACGAGTGAACCCGAGAGATATGGAGTTCAAACTACTGGAGAAGAAGAAGGACAGCATCAAGGTCGAGATCATCGAGGCGGACGAGACCCTCCTCTACCCGCTGATCCACGAGCTGCTCCAGGACAAGAACGTCGCGGACGCGAGATTCGCGACCGGCCACCCGCAGCTGGACAAGTCCATCCTCATCGTCGAGGTCAAGGAGGGCAAGCCCCAGGCAGCCCTCAAGAAGGCGGCCAAGGCCCTCGCGAACCAGTTCTCGGAGGCACGCGAGCTGGTCGAGAAGCAGCTGGGCAAGTGACCAAGGTTATTAGTCCGGCTCCTGATTCTGATGGTGGCATGAAGGAGAGCGACCTCGGGCTGGAACTGTTCTACACCCAGGGTGTCCCGGGCATAGGCGGGAGGCTCAGGAGGACCCCGGAGGACTTCGAGGTCGACGAGATATCGGTCCTGCCGCCGAGGTCCGACGACGGCAGGTTCGTCATCGCGAAGGTCTGGCACAGGAACTGGGAGATGAACAGGCTCGTGAGGAGGATGTCCACGAACCTGAGGGTCAGCAGGTCGAGGATCGGCTTTGCGGGGACCAAAGACGGCCGCTCGGTTGCGACCCAGCTCATGTCCTTCAACGCGCCCATAGAGGACGTCACCGCGCTCGCGATCCCGGACGTCAAGATACTCGAAGCGTACAGGGCCCGCAGGATGATCGAGATAGGCGACCTGAGCGGTAACAGATTCGTCATCAAGGTCTCGGACATCGGACCTGGTATTGAGATCCAGGCAACGTGCTCTGCAATCAAGGAGAAGCTCGATGAGCTCAGGGGATTCCCCAACTTCTTCGGCACCCAGAGGTTCGGGTCCGTGAGACCCATCACGCACCTGATCGGAAAGGCCCTCATCCGGGGGGACTTCGAGGGGGCGGTCATGATGTACGTCGCGAACCCGATGGACGAGGAGAGCTCCGAGGCGAACGACGCGCGCAGGAGGCTCCAGGAGACGATGGACTTCAAGGAGGCGCTCAGGACATTCCCGAACAGGCTGACCTTCGAGAGGACAATGCTCATGAGGCTCAACGAGACCCCGGGCGACTACCTCGGCGCGCTCAGGACCCTTCCTCCAAACCTGCTGATGATGTTCGTCCACGCCTACCAGTCGTTCCTGTTCAACAGGATCATCTGCGAGAGGATCCGCAGAGGCCTCTCGCTCCGGGAGCCGATGGTCGGCGACCTCGTGCTCCCGCTGACGAAGGGCAACCTGCCAGACCACGACAACCCCATCCTCGTCACGGACGACAACCTCGAGAAGGCGCGGCGCAATGCATCCGAGGGGAAGGCCTTCGTGAGCGGGCTTCTCTACGGGACCGAGTCCACGTTCGCCGAGGGAGAGATGGGAGCCATCGAGAAGAGCATCATCGAGGCCGAGGACATCCAGAAGCTGGACTTCCAGATCATCGGCCTTCGGGAGGCGTCCTCGAAGGGGACTCGGAGAGAGCTGCTCGCGCCCTTCAGGGACTTCAAACTGGAGGTCGGAGAGGGCGAGGCGACCTTCTCGTTCTCGTTGAACAAGGGCTGCTACGCGACCGCACTGATGAGAGAGTTCATGAAGGCAGATATGGGACAGTACTAGTCCCGCGCGCTCCGCCTCCAGGAACCGCGAAAGCATTATGAGCACGGGCCGACGAGTCCTATCGTGAGGATCGAGAGCTTGGATGGATACACCGGACCTTCGGCGAAAGGACCGAAGAAGAGTCCGTATGGCATAGCCCTCGCGGCCATTCTCGCCCTGAGCCTGCTCCTGACGGCAGGATTCATAGTTCTGCAGGGCTCCCCCCAGAGGACCGACAGCGGGCCCATGATCTTGGAAACCCCAGTGCCTTATGGCATCAAGTTCACCCTTTCTGGCAATCTGGCTGGCGTCGCGACCTGGGGAAGCCTGATCGTGCTGCTGAGCGACGGCACCAACGCCATGTCTTGGGCCAACATCACAACGCAGGACCTGACATCATCCGAGAACAGTGCCGTCTGGCACTACGGATCTCCCAGAAGCCTCGGACCGTTGTCGGTCTGGCTGAACATCACGGATCGCTCTGGCGACGGACGCCTGGACAATGGGGACTCCCTCACTTTCACCACAGGAAGCGCATTCCAGTTCTCCTCGAACGCTTCGTACGTCTTCGACCTGCTCTACCGGCCGACTGGCGCGGTTGTCTTCAATGTTGTGTTCACTGGATGACCAGGTCAGGCTGGGCCTGGCCCCTGCGGGCCCTCTTGCCTCATGCCCAAAAGAGTTAATGACCAGTACGGTCATGATGATGCCCGTGGCGAAGAGAAGCACCCCGAGGACAGTCCTGACATGCCCTCAATGCGGTTCAGCTGACCTCTACTACGAGGCGGGGCTGATAACGGGATACAAGTACCACTGCAAGAAGTGCGGCTACATCGGAGCGTTCGTCATAGAGAAGGATATGGAAGAAGAGAAGACGGGGCAATAGCAGCCCCGCGTTCGGCCAAGATACTCGGCCTCGATATCTACGCGAACATCGGGCCGGATTCCATCGCCTTGTCGCCCTCTTCGGACAGGACCTTCGCGATGGCCTTCTCGAAGTCGACCATCGAGACGATGTCCCTGTTGTCCCGGATCGCGAACATGCCTGCCTCGGTCGCGACGGCCTTGATGTCGGCCCCTGTCGCGCCTTCCGAGTGCACCGCGAGCTCGTCGAGGTTGACCGTGCTGTCCATGTTCATCCTCTTCGTGTGGATCTTGTAGATGTCGCTCCTCGCCTCGAAGTTCGGCATCGGGATCTCGATGATCCTGTCGAACCTGCCGGGCCTCAAGAGAGCCTCGTCGAGTATGTCCGGCCTGTTCGTGGCACCTATGATCTTGACCTCGCCCAGCGGGTTGAACCCGTCGAGCTCCGCCAGGAGCTGCATCAAGGTCCTCTGGACCTCCCTGTCTCCGGAGGTCGCCAGCTCGAGCCTCTTCGCGCCCACGCTGTCGATCTCGTCAATGAAGACTATCGACGGGGCCTTCTGCCTCGCGAGGTCGAACAGCTCCCTGACGAGCCTCGCGCCCTCGCCGATGTACTTCTGCACGAGCTCCGAGCCCACGAACCTGATGAACGTGGCATTGGTCTGCTTCGCCACGGCCTTGGCCAGCAAGGTCTTGCCAGTGCCCGGCGGACCGACCAGGAGAACGCCCTTCGGCGGGTCGATGCCGACCTTCTTGTATAGCTCCGGCCTCAGCAGCGGGTCCTCGACGGCCTCCCTGACCTCCAGTATCTGGTCCTGCAGGCCTCCGATGTCGTCGTAGATCGTCTCCGGCTTCTCTATGATCTCGGCGCCTATCACGATGGGGTCGAGCGACGGGGGCAGCACGCCCATGACCGCGAGCGTCTGCTTGTTGAGCGCGACGCGCGCGCCCGCGGTGAGCAGCTCTGGTGAAACGTAATCGGATGTGCTGACAATGAAGTCGGGCCCGGTCGAGCTCTTGACGACGACCCTTCCGTCCGCCAACACGTCCTTGATCTGCCCGATGATGAGCGGGGGCGCCTTGAGCCTCTCCAGCTCGGCCTTGAGCCTCTTGAGCTCCTTCTGCAGGCGGATGAGCTCGCCCTCGACGAACCTCTTCTCTCCTTCGACTCGGCGGGTCTCCTCGACTAGCTCAAGGTTCCTTTCCTCTAGGACCGAAATCTTGCGTTGAATTTCATCCATGACAACCGGTTGGTCCTGGTCCAATTCGTGCACCCTCGTTGTTCCCGAGCTGGTGATTATATAGAGTTAAATACTCTATTTATTCTTTGCTTCCTGGACAAAATCGCGTGATTGTTATGCTCTGCGAGATGTGCGGGAAGAATGTCACCTTCCTGAGGAAGGTGACAATCGAAGGGGTTTCGCTTGAAGTTTGCTCCGAATGCGCGAAATTCGGGGTCGAGGCGAAGAAGGAGGAGCCGAAGGAGGAGGGTCCTCGCCCGATCATCGCGCAGAGGCTCGAGGTGAGGGAGAAGCGCGGGCGCCCGAAGGACGTGCTAGAGAAGGGCGAGAAGGAGGACCTAGTCGAGGACTACGGGGCGCTCATCCGGGCGGCGCGCGAGAAGGCCGGGATGACGCAGAAGGACCTCGCGATGAAGATCAACGAGCGCGTGACGATCCTCAGCAAGATCGAGGTCAACCAGATGCGGCCGGACGAGAAGATCATCGCGAAGTTGCAGAAGGAGCTGGGAATAGTTCTGAAGGAGAAGGTCCCGGAGGTCGTAGCGGCCAAGGAGTCCACCAGAGCGTCGCTCACCCTGGCGGACCTGATAAAGATGCAGAAGGATTGATTTCCTCACTGCTGGGGAGTGCTACCGCTCCCGCGCATCCTAGGAAGAGACAGCACCAGCACGATCGCGCCAATCCACAGGACGAACAGCACGAACAGAGGGACCACATTGCCAGGATACTGTCTGTTCAGGAGCCATATCAGTCCGAACAGGCCGACCGTCCCGCCCCAGAATATGTAGTAGTTCGAGTCGCGCAGCGCCTTGCGGGCTTGCGCCTCGGACGGCTTGGTGATGAATCCGAGAATGAGATAGAACAGGCCTGCGGCTATCATGAAGAATGGGATCAGGAGCCACCAGTCCTTGAACATCCACGCGAGCAGCACTGAGACTGCGAAAGCGATGACAAGGTAACCGACAGACAGGCTCTCTATGCCGCTTCTCTTCGAACCGTTCATGGTCTCGCCACCTCAGCATGTTATGACCCTGGTGGCTTAAGGCTTTTGAGGGATTTCCGAAGCCAAAGCCTATCTCGCGCCGAACTCCCTGCTGAGGACCTCGGAGGCCGCCCTCTCGATGAACGAGCAGTCAACGGGCACTCCGTAGTCGCCTGCCACCAGGAGGACCGCGGGCTCGACGTCGATCCCGAGGAGCTCCTGCTTCTTGTTCACGCGCGAGACGACCTCCCTCTTCGGGACGGCCTTCGCCCTCACAATGGAGTCCACGATCTCAGAGAAGATGTCCTGCTGCTTCTTCGGCAGGTGCTCGAAAATCTCCTTCCCGGGACGATAGTCGAGCGGGACCTCGACGACCGATGTGTCGAAAGTCGGGACGATGTTCCCGTTCTTCTTCTCGAGGTATCCCCCGGACACGCCCAGGTCCAGCAGCCTCTGCGCGTCCTTCGGCGAGAACCATCTCAGGTCCATCGAGGCCGAGAAAACGAATTCCTTCTCCGTGAGGAGGTTCTTCCCCTTCCTCCTGAAAAGCAACGCGATGCTCCTCTGCAGTTCACTCATCCCCATCCATTCTCCTGAAATCCTTAGACACCAAGTAGTCCGCCCCGAGCTGCTCGTACCGAGCGCTCTCGGACGCAGGGGCTATGACCCCGAGGGAGAACCCGAGCTGCTTCTTCGCCTCCGACGCCTCGCTGGCCAGCTGAGCTGGGACGATGAAATCGTCGATGCCAATCTCCCTCACGTCAGTCGCGAGCGGAAGGAAGGCTCTGCCAGCAATCTGTGGGTCAAAACTCACGATCCCATCCCTGAAGTCTACTTTGAACGTAATATTCTCTGAAAACTTAAAGGCTCCTCTGAGCTCTTCAAGCGAAACGATGGTCGCGGTGCCGATGACCGCCCTTTCCGCTCCAGTGATGAGCATGTCGATCACGTTCGAACCGTAGCGGACCCCGCCCTCATAGAGCGTCGGCAACTCGTCGCAGAAGCCCTGAATGACGTCGAGCTGCGGCCTGTTCTTGTTGATCCCGTCCATGTCCGCGACGAACGCCTTCTCGAACTTGTCCGAGAGCTTCGAGCCGAGCGATTCGAGCTCGCCCTTCTGATACGAAGGCCTAAGAATGGAGCGACCGAGGAGCTCGATGTAGGGAACGGATTTCATGACAGACCCGGGCAAACAGGGAATAGATAGATAAAAGGTGCTAAACAACCGCCCCGCCTAGGAGAACCGAACCGGAAAGGGAGAAAGAACAGATTCAACCGGCTCGTTCTTCGGACCCGCCTAAGGGAGCGAGTAATCATGCAGGATTTGGACTTCGTATATTCAGTCGGACTTTGGACCGCGAGACCCGGCAAGGAAGAGATGTTCAAGAAGTCTTGGGAGGACTTCGCGGACTGGAGCAAGAGGAACATCCCTGGAGCAATCACGGCGCTCCTGCTGCAGGACAAGGACGATCCGCGCAAGTTCCTGACGGTGGGGCCTTGGAAGGACGACGCGAGCGTGCAGAAGTGGCGAGCATCCCCCGAATTCAAGGCCTTCGTCGGCAGGGTCAAGGAGCTCTGCGACGAGTTCAGACCGATGACCTTCAAGGCTGTCGTCAGCATTTGAACGGCAGCCGGCTCTTGGGGGCCGGAACGCATCAAGCCAGATATCATAAACGGGCCTCCAGGACCGCCAAGGAAGTCTGTCACAATGCTTATATAGAAGCTCTAACATACTAGTGACCCCGCACCGCAGGAATGCAGGCGGATGATCTGGGAATCCAGACCGTAACAAGGGAGGCAGGAAGATGATTGGTCAGACACCTGTTCTCATATTGAAGGAAGGAACCAAGAGAGAGAAAGGAAAGGGCGCGCAGTTCAACAACATCTCTGCCGCCAGGGCCATCGCCGACTCTGTCAGGAGCACCCTCGGACCGAGGGGTATGGACAAGATGCTCGTAGACAGCATGGGCGATGTTGTCATCACCAACGATGGTGTGACGATTCTGAAAGAGATCGACGTCGAGCACCCAGCGGCCAAGATGCTGGTCGAGGTCGCGAAGACGCAGGACGAGGAGTGCGGAGACGGCACGACGACCGCGGTCATAATCGCGGGCGAGCTGCTCAAGAAGGCGGAGTCCCTCGTCGAGCAGAACCTGCACCCGACGGTCATCTCCGGCGGGTTCAGGTCGGCGGCTGCGAAGGCCAGGGAGATTCTCGAGGATGTCGCAATTAAGGTCGACCCATCCGACAAGGAGACCCTCCTGGACATCGCCCGTACGGCGATGATATCCAAGAGCGTTTCGGCGTCAAGGGACCTGCTGGCCGATGTGGCGGTGAAGGCCGTGAGCGCGGTCGCGGAGAAGCGCGAGGACGGCTCATGGTATGTCGACGACGACAACATCCAGGTCGTCAAGAAGCAGGGCGGCTCGATGGACGACACGAAGATGATCGCTGGGATAATCGTGGACAAGGAAGCAGTCCACCCGGCGATGCCGAAGCATGTCGACAAGGCGAGAATCGCGCTCGTCGACGCGGCGCTCGAGGTCAAGAAGACCGAGATCGACGCGAAGATCGAGATCACCGACCCGAGCCAGATGAAGGCCTTCCTGGACGAGGAAGAGCACATGCTCAAGAAGATGGTCGAGACCGTGAAGAAGTCCGGCGCGACCGTCCTGTTCTGCCAGAAGGGCATAGACGACCTCGCGCAACACTACCTGGCGAAGGAGAAGATCTACGCCGTCCGCAGGGTCAAGAAGAGCGACATGGAGAAGCTCGCGAAGGCCACTGGGGCCAACCTAGTGACGAAGCTCGACGACCTGAAGGCGGACGACCTGGGCATGGCGGACCATGTCGAGGAGCAGAAGATCGCCGATGACAGGATGACGTTCGTGACTGGCTGCAAGAACCCGAAGGCGGTGTCCGTCCTCATAAGGGGCGGCACGGAGCATGTCGTGGACGAGATCGACCGCTCGCTGAACGATGCAATAAGCGTGGTCGCGGTGGCGTTCGAGGACGGCAAGCTCGTGACCGGCGGAGGCTCGACCGCAATGGAGCTCGCGCTCAGGCTGAGGGACTATGCGGCCTCGGTCGGCGGAAGGGAGCAGATCGCGATAGACGCGTTCGCATCGGCCATGGAAGTCGTTCCGACGGCACTCTCCGAGAACGCTGGCCTGGACCCGATCGACATACTGATCGAGCTGAGGCAGGCCCACAAGGCGGGCAAGAAGTACGCCGGGGTCAACGTGTTCTCAGGCAAGGTCGTCGACATGAAGAAGGAGAGGGTCCTCGAGCCGATCCGGGTCGGAAGACAGGCGATAAGCTCTGCGACCGACGCCGCGGTCATGATACTGAGGATCGACGACGTGATCGCGTCCAAGGGCGGAGGGGCCGGCGGCAAGGGACCGAAGACCCCACCGGGCATGGGCGATGAAGGCGGGATGGACTAAGCCCGCCGCCTCAAACCCCTTCAACTTGTTCATATCCAGACGCAACTGACGAGAATGGAGTCTCTGTCCGGACGCGACATGCCCTGGAGGCGATGGAGAATGGCCGACGAGGAACCCCCGAAGGAGACCGAAGCGGAAACCGAGGAAGGACCGGAGCCCGAGGAGGACCCGCTCGCCAAGAAGGACAGGGAGATCGCGCAACTGATGGACGACCTCAAGCGGATTCAGGCGGACTTCGAGAACTTCAAGAAGAGGACGGAGAAGGAGTCCGCCGAGAGGGTCAAGCTGGCGAACCAGAGGCTCATCACTGACCTCCTGCCCGTGCTGGACTCGTTCGACAAGGCCATCGAGGACGCGAAGGGGAACGGCAGCTCGGACAGCCTGAGGAAGGGCCTGGAGGGCCTGAGGAAGCAG
>JAJYIS010000148.1 GCA_021789945.1 Thermoplasmata archaeon
GCTGGACATCTAGCGAAGAAGCGCCTCGAGGGCGGCCCTTACCTCCGGAGGCCTTGCGCCCCACGGGACCACCGCGACGTTCTCATGGATCTCGAAGCCCTCCTTGATCCTGCAGCACTTCGTTAACACCTTCCCCTCGACCTTCATCCCAGCCAGGAGCTCCTGGGGACACATGTTGATGAGGTTCGCATCGAGGCCATAGATCGCCTTGAATATCCTGGCCGAGAGGCTGCACCCGACCAGCGTGACTTCCTCTAGCTCGGGTCCGGAGAGCGCTGGCGTCTCGTCCAGGAAGAGCGCGTCATGCCCCGCTCCCAGCCCGGAGGCTCTGCACGGGAACATCGTCCTCATGGTCTTGACGCCCTTCGCGAGCATGTTGAGGTCCGTCGACACCATCTTCACTCTCACGTATCTGTCCTGAAGGTCCGACTCGAGTGCGGTATGGACCATCTCGACCAGCTTCGACGGCGCTGGCGGGACGACATCGAAGATCGTGAGCTCGTACGGGGGCTCGTCTATGAAGAAGGACACATGGGCCGACTTTCCCCTCACGACGATGCACTTCTTCCCGACCCTCTCCCTGAGCGCGCCCATCGAGCTCGCCGAGAGGACCTCGACGGATGGGTCCTCGACGAACGCGGTGTCGTTCGGGAGCGACAGGATGTGCACAGAGGCGATCTCCTGAAGGACGGCGTTGGCCAGCTTCTTGACGACTAGCGCCACCGCCCAGTCCTTCCCCGAGGTGAAAACGTAGTACCTCGTCCTGATGTAGGCCTTCTTCCCCCTGAGGTAGCCCTTGATGTTCTCCGCGGTGAGCGGAAAATCCACCGACTTGACGCTAACCTCCTTGCAGTGGCTGGGGATCATGGCCCTCGACCAAAGGGGCCAGTGCCGTGAAGGTTATAAAAGTGATTGTCCGCGGCGCGCAAGGTGGCTGACGGCGGCCCGTGTCAACCCCCTTGTCGCGTCCTGGATATTCGATGCGGGAGAAGTCCGAAATCCAGAAGAAGGTTCTTTAACCCCTCCCGGAATATCCGAAAGGTCGTCTCGATGAGGGGATTTCTGGTCCTCGAGGATGGGTCAATTTTCGAGGGAGATGTTTTCGGGGCCAGAAGGAAGGTCCTCGGAGAGGTCGTCTTCGCGACGGGCATGACGGGGTACCAGGAGTCGCTCACGGACCCCTCGTACTGCGGCCAGATACTGGTGTCCTCGTATCCGCTCATAGGGAACTACGGGGTTAACCGCGCAGACTCGCAGTCGGGTCGGGTCCAGGTGTGGGGCTACGCGGTCAAGGAATGGTGCAGACACCCCAGCCACAGGGACAGCGAGATGACGGTCGACGAGCTGCTCGCTCGGGATTCTGTCCCAGGCATAAGCGGAATCGACACCCGCTCGCTGATTCGGAAGCTGCGCACGCGGGGGACCATGAAGGGCGCGATCGGGACCTCCGAGCCGGCCGAGCTGCTGGAGGAGGTGCGCCGGATGAAGCACCCCGAGGAATCGAATCTCGTGGCGAGAGTGAGCACGAAGAAGATCGTCAAGTTCGACGAACGCAGGCGGAAGACGGTCGTCGTGTTCGACTGCGGGGTGAAGGCAGACATAATCCTGGAGCTGAGGAAGAGGTTCAACATCATCCAGCTCCCGTTCGACACGCCTCCCGAGGCCGTCAGGGAACTCGACCCCGACGGGGTGTTCATCTCGAACGGGCCTGGGAATCCCGCGCATCCGGACATGATGGCGACCACCGTGGCTTCCCTCGGCCGGCTCAAGGAGGAGCTGCCGATGATGGGGATATGCCTGGGCCACCAGCTCCTTTCGCTCATGTTCGGCGCGAGGACCTACAAGCTCAAGTTCGGGCACCGTGGGATCAACCAACCGGTGAAGCTCAACGACAGGGTGTACATAACCTCGCAGAACCACGGGTTCGCGGTCGACGGCGATTCGGCGGAAGCGGCGGACCTCGAGGTCACCGTGACGAACCTCAACGACGGCACAGTCGAGGGCATTCGACACAAGGAGCTCCCCATATTCTCTGTCCAGTCCCACCCCGAGGCCCACGCGGGACCGCAGGACACGAGCTTCCTCTTCGACGAATTCCTGAAGATGCTGGAGGGGCCCTGATGCCGAAGCGGACCGACCTCGAGAGGCTGATGGTAATCGGTTCAGGCCCCATAGTAATCGGCCAGGCGGCGGAGTTCGACTTCTCAGGGTCGCAGGCGTGCCGCTCCCTCAGAGAGGAAGGGTACACGACAGTCCTCGTGAACTCCAACCCTGCGACCATCCAGACGGACACGGAGATCGCTGACATAGTCTACATCGAGCCGCTGAACACCGAGACGGTGACGAAGATCATCGAGAAGGAACATATCCAAGGCATCCTCTCCGGCATGGGCGGCCAGACGGCGCTCAACCTGTGCTCCGAGCTGGCGGAGAACGGCACGTTGAAAAGGCTCGGCGTCGAACTCCTCGGAAGCCAGCCCCGGGCCATCGCACTCTCCGAGGACAGGGAGCTATTCAGGAGGATGATGCTCGACCTGAACGAGCCCATCCCGAAGAGCAAGACGACCACCTCGATCGAAGGCGCGAAGGCGGCCGTCCAGGAGATCGGAGGATACCCTGTCCTGATCAGGCCGGCCTTCACGCTCGGGGGGACCGGGGGCGGGATCGCCGGCAACGAGGAAGAGCTGGTCGACATCGTCGGAAGGGGCCTGATATACTCGAGGATCAAGCAGGTGCTCGTAGAGGAGAGCGTGGTCGGCTGGAAGGAGTTCGAGTACGAGGTCATGAGGGATTCCAAGGACAACTGCATCATCGTCTGCAACATGGAGAACCTCGACCCGATGGGCATCCATACGGGCGAGAGCATCGTGGTCGCGCCTGCGCAGACCCTCACCGACAGGGATCACCAGACGCTCAGGAACGCCTCGCTCAA
>JAJYIS010000046.1 GCA_021789945.1 Thermoplasmata archaeon
GACCGGCAACGCGAGCCTGGTGGTGACCGTTGTGCCGGACATCCCGCCGACTGCCGATGCCGGCCCGGACCAGCTAGTCAATATGGGGACGTCCGTGACCTTCAACGCGTCCCTGTCCCAGGACTACACTGATCCGCTGTCGGCCTTGAACTTCACATGGAACTTCACGTACGAGGGCAACCCGGTCGTGCTCTATGGCGTCACCCCGGGCTTCACCTTCTCTGCGGGCGGGGTGTACGATGTCCGGCTCACGGTGAGGGACACCGCCGGCCTCACGGGCAATGATACCGTCATCATAACGGTCAACGCTCCGCCGGTCGCAAACGCCGGCCCGAGCCAGAACGTGAACCTCGGCATGGCAGTCACCTTCAACGGCTCCCTCTCGACGGACGACTTCGACACGCTCGCGGCCCTGAACTTCACCTGGAGCTTCACCTACATGGCAGAGCCGTACGACCTCTGGGGCGTCAGCCCGAGCTTCCAGTTCCAGGTCCCGAGCAGCTTCGTCGTTACACTGACTGTGAGGGACTCGAACGGCCTGACCTCCACGGACCAGATGGTGGTCAATGTCAACGGGCCTCCGATCGCGAACGCGGGCTCCGATCAATCGGTCGTCGCGAACACGACGGTATCCTTTGACGGGTCGCAGTCGATGGACGACGGCGGCTATGCCGCCCTGAACTACACGTGGAACATCACGGTGGGCCAATCGATCGTGTCGCTGTACGGCATTCACCCGACCTATGTGTTCCAGAGCGCGGGCACGTACATCGTGACGCTGACCGTCCGGGACAGCGGCGGCCTGACCTCGACCGCCACCATCAACGTGACGGTAGCGCCGGCGAACACGCCCCCGGTCTCAAACGCCGGCTCCGACCAAGTCGTCGAGGCAGGGTCAATGGTCATCCTAGACGGCAGCGGCTCCACGGACGACGGCGGGGCTGCGAACCTGACCTTCGAATGGGAGTTCATCTACGACGGAAAGACGGAGACCTTGTACGGCCCTCAGCCGACCTTCGTGTTCGATATCCCGGGCACATACACCGTGACGCTGCTGGTGACGGACAGCGGCGGCCTCACCTCCGCATCCTCGATGAACGTGACGGTCAAGGAGAAGCCGGAGGGCCTGGCGTCCCAGTACTGGTGGTCGCTCGCGGTCATCGCGGCCGCGGCGGTCGCGCTGGTCGCGCTCCTGATCATGAGGCGGAGAGGCATGAGGGGATCGGACGCCGAGACGGAGGAGCAGGTCGAGGGCGAGCCCAGGGAGAAGGTCGAGCTGCCTCCGGACGAGGACGAGCTATAGCGAGGGGCCGGGTCACGCCTTCTTCTTGGTCCCCTTCGCGGTCACGAATGCCATGAGCTGCTCGATCGTCAGAGGCCTCCTGTCGGTAGGCACGTCGATGTCCAACTCCCCGAACATCCTCGCTACCGTCGGGGGCAGGAGCCCCGCGGACGTCAGGAGCTCCTCGTTGTAGAGGATTTCCCTCGGAGGCCCCTCGGCGATTATCGACCCGTTCTTCACTATGCACACCCTGTCCGCTAGCCGGGCGGCCATGTCCATGTCGTGGAGCGCGATGACGACGCTGATGCCGTGCTCGTCCCTGAGGGACCTGAGTATCTCCTCTATCCTGCGCGAGTTGGACGGGTCGAGGTCCCCGGTGGGCTCGTCGACCACGAGGATCTTGGGCTCCATCGCGATCACGCCTGCGATCGCCACGAGCCTCTTCTGCCCGCCGCTGAGGTAGTGTGGTATCTTCCCGATGTCCTTCATGCCTACGATGTCCAGCGCCCGCTCCGCCCGCTTCCTCGCCTCCGCCGGCGAGAACCCGAGGTTCAGCGGTCCGAACATCACATCATCTATGACAGTCGGCGAGAACAGCTGCGAGTCCGCGTCCTGGAAGACGAGGCCGACGACCTTGCGGATCTCGGCGACGTTGCTCCTGTCTATGTTCTTGTTGAAGACCTTCACCCTGCCCACGTCCGGCAGCATGAGGCCGTTGATGTGCTCTATGAGCGTGGACTTCCCCGCGCCGTTGGGCCCGCACAGCGCCACGATCTCCTGGGGGAAGACCCTGAAGCACATGTTGTGTATGCCTTCCGTCCCGTCGGGGTACTTGTGCGTGACGCAGTCGACGTGGACGATCGCCTTGCCCTCGTCCGGGCACTCCTTGCACTGAGCCTCTGATTCCATCCGTATCACCATCCTGTTAGGTTGATATTGAAGTATCGCCAGTATGAGACCACTCCGATGACGAACACTGCGAGCGCGATCAGCGCGTAGCCCTTGTACGTGGGCCTCGGCAACCGGTCGGTGACCGGCAGGTCCCCGGTGAACCCCCTCGCCTCCATCGCCTTGCTGATCGTCTCCGCGCGCTCGAAGGCGTGCACGAACCCGATGCCGAATATGCCCGCGAAAGTCCTGGAGCGCCTCACACCCTTCACGAGCCCGCCGCTCCTGGAGTGCATCGCGTCGAGTATGTCGGAGAACTCGTCCGCGGTCTCGAACATGAACCTGTAGGTCAGCAGGAAGACGGTCGCCAGGACCCCTGGCATGATCCTGTAGGCCATGTGGACTATGTAGTTGTACCTGGTGGTCATCGCGACGGTCAGCGAGACCGTGACTACCGCCAGGGCCTTCACCAGCAGCACTAGCATTATCCCGACGCCCGCGCCCGTGATGCCGAGCCTGAGCCCTCCCAGGTTCAGCTCCGCAAGGGTCCTTCCGGGCTCCGTGAACAGGTACAGGAACGAGAGCGAGACGACGAATAGGACGGGCATGGACCACCATCCTATGATCACTTTGATCGGCAGCCTGGCCGCAACATAGAACAGGAGTGCGAACACGAGGAGCGCGATGGCGAGGTAGATGTCAAGGACCACGGTCACGAAGACCACGGAGAAGACGATGAGCGCGAGCTTGGTCCACGGGTTCATCCTGTGGACGATGCTCGACCCCGTCTCCGCGAAGTAAGTGATGTACCTGAAGTCCGGGACGTGGGTGGAGTATGCCCTCCGAGTCATCCTAGCCCGCCTCCGTGGTTGGTTCCGGCCGAGGATGGTCGTGTTCCGGGATCCGGTGGTGCTCGAGAAGGTCCGGCCGCACCCTCCCCAGGAAGGCGATGACATATCCCGTCACCACGCCCTCGGCTATCCCGGTGGCGATGTTGAGCGCCGCGAGCACCAGCATGTTGCTCATCGTCTCCGTCCTCGAGAGCGTCGAGCCCTGTATCTCCGACACCCCCACTATGAAAACCACGAGCAGGGAGCTGACCGTTAGCGCGAAGGCGGTTGCTCCGAACCCCGACCAGAAGTAGCTCCTCCTGAGCCTGACCCTGAGGAGCCTGAAAGCGTAGTATCCGAGCGTGACCTCGACCATGCCGACGATCGAGTTCGGGCCGACCATGCCCCAACCGCCGTGCCCGATGGCCGCGCTGAATATGTTGACTATGAGTACCACGACCGCGCCCAGCTCCGGTCCTATCAGGATCCCGACGAGGGGTGTGAAGTTCATGTGCACGGGGCCGATGGGGGTCGGGACCTCCACCTGGAAGACCGCGAACACCACGGCCGCGCACATCGATGCGATCGTGAGCCTGCTCGGCGGGACCTTCTCCCGCTTGAGCATCATGAGGGCAGCGCCTATGAGCAGCATGGCGATGAGGTTCCAGACGATCAGCCAGAACGGTGTGAACGCGCCGTCCTCGAGGTGTATATGGGCCATTCGCCTCGGACCATCCATGCGCTAATCGACGTTAATAAAATCTTCGCCGCACTTAATAAACGCCTGCGCTGGCACTGTCGTCCTTATTAACCTTCGGGAGGCCACTCGACGGCTTTCCGAACTGGCACCGAAACTCAAAGATAGGCGCGGTCGATATCATCCAATCGGCCATAACGCCTCGGCCTCATGATGATCTCATGCTGAGCACGACGCACTTCGCTGTTTCAGTCCTTCTCGGGCTCCTGCTCAATCTCGACAGGAACGAGTGGGTGGTCGCGCTCTCGTTCGGGGTGCTCATCGACCTAGACCACCTTTTCGCGCTCCCGAAGTACGTCGCTGACAACGGCGCGGCCGCGATCCTGCGACCCACCTGGACCGACGGGCCTGGGTTCGTGTACAAGTCGTCCTTCCACCAGGCCGACGGATCGTTCATCGTCGGGTACCTGTCGGTCGGGTGGCGGTACTTCTTCCCGTTCATCTTCTGGGGGGTCCACATCTTCATGGACTGGCTTCAGCTCGCGGCGCTCGAGTATTCCGAGGCAATCGAGGCGGCCATATTCGCGTCATCCCTGCTCGGCATCGCCTATATCCTCTACAACCGCTGGCACGCGCTCAGGCCGGAGTCGGGACCCTGGGACTACATCGTCCATGTCGGCGCGAGGTTGAGCCACCCGCTGGGATAGGCCTTCCCGCTCATCTCGCCCGAGGGTACCATCTCGTCAGGAAGATCACCCAGACGACCTCGAACACTATGCATATGGTCGCGGGCACGGCCGCCGCGGGCTCGAACAGCGCCACCGCGAGGGTCGCCGTCAGCCCGAGGTTCTTGTAGCTCGCGAACAGGACATAGCCTATCCTCTCGCCCTTGTCGACCCCCAGGCGCGCGAGGGAGAAATCGGTCAGCAGGCCGGTGCCGAAGGTCCTTGCGAGCCCCGCGGCCGAGACCGCCAGCACGAGCCCCAGATCGCTGAAGAACGCCTCCCGGTTCGATCCCGCGACGGCGAATATCAGGACCGCGAATGAGATGTTCATCAGGACCGAGTTCGTCCGCTTGGGCACTGAGAGCCTTATCACCGCCCTCGAGGCGGCCATGGGTAGCACTATCAGGAGCAGCAGGTACGACACGAGGCTGTACGCCGAGACCGCGCTGCCCATCAGGACGAGCGTCATCAGGGGCATGATCGCGAGAGCGGCGAGGTAGTTCGAAGCGGTCGAGAACAGCGCCTTCGAGGTCCTCCCGCCGAGGACGCCCATGTACGGAACTACGGAGACCGCGGAGGGCGCCGCGGCCATCAGGACCCATCCCTGCCAGATGTCCCCGGAGAAGAACGGCCGGAACGCGAGTATCACGCCGGACAGCAGGCCGTAGTTCAGCGCGAGGCTGATGGCCGCGTGGCCGTAGTGCTCCCTGCCGCGCGCCTCGCCGAGGTTCACGGTCGCGAGGGAGAGCGTCATGAGGACGGCGAGGGAAGCCATCGAGACCTCCTTGGTGTATGCCGGGAACCCTCCCAGGAGCAGGCCGAGGACGAGCGCGAGGACCATCATCGCCGAGAAGCTCTCAAGGACCTCCGCTGGCTTCATCCAGAGGTCGAAGCGCGGGGCCGTGCTAATAGCCTTGCGGGTGCGCGAGCGACAGGCAAGGCTTTTTAGCGTACCCAGACTTACTGCCGGACGATGGTAGGCCTAGTGGAATGGGGCACCAACCTCATCCTCGATCTGATCTCCAACCTGGGCTACCCCGGCATATTGCTCCTGATGACCCTCGAGAGCGCGTGCATGCCGGTGCCCAGCGAGATAGTGATGCCCTTCGCCGGCTTCCTCGCGTTCGAGGGCAAGCTGGACTTCTGGGCGGTCGTCGCCGTCGGGTCGGTCGGGTGCACCATAGGCTCGATCATCGCGTACGCCGCCGGATTCTATGCCGGCAGGCCGCTGATAATCAGGTACGGCAAGTACATCCTCCTTCGGGAGAAGCACCTGAAGACCGCCGAGGACTGGTTCGCGAAGTACGGGGACAAGGCCACCTTCCTCGCGAGGCTCACGCCGGTGGTCAGGACGGTCATCTCGCTCCCCGCAGGAATCTCGAAGATGGACTTCAGGAAGTTCGTGCTCTACTGCTTCGTCGGGTCGGTCATGTGGAACGCGATGCTGACCTATGTGGGCTTCTGGCTGGGGCCTAGGTGGGAGTCGATCAGAGGGGTGTTCAGCTACCTCGACATAGTCGTGGTCGTTGCAGTCATCGCGCTTGTGGTGTACTATGCAAACAGGCTCCGGAAGAACGGGATCGCGAGGAGGGCCGCTCAGCCGTAGTAGTACTCGCCCTTTGCCTTCTGCTCCCTGTCCAGCCTCGAGTCCTTCTTGTTTATCCTCGGCCGGCCTGTGTCCTGGTCCCTTCTGAAGGTTATGTCCACGTCCTTGAGGAACCTGTTCATGCCCTTGCGCATGTCCATGGGACCCTCCGCAGTCCCCTTCTCGGAGGGCTTCCCTGAGAACACCATCAGCGAGTCGGATATCAGGTCTATCATGTAGACGTCGTGGTCGACTATGACCGCCGACCTCCCGACCTTCTCGATGACCCTCCGGATGGTCTTCGCGGCGACCATCCTCTGGGAGGAGTCGAGGTACGCCGAGGGCTCATCGATCAGGTAGATGTCCGCGTGCTTCCCGAGGCACTCGGCTATCGCGACCCTCTGAAGCTCCCCACCGGAGAGCGTGTCGACCTCCTTCTCCATCAGGTACTTGAGCGTGAGCGGGTGCGCGATCTCCGCGTTGAAGAACCCCGACTCGAAGTCCTTGCCGATGCTCGACGCGAGCATCTCCCTCACGGTGCCCTCGGAATCGGGCTTGATGTACTGTGGCTTGTAGCTCACCCCGACGCTCCCCTTCAGCTCGCCTGATGTCGGCTCGATCTCTCCTGCCAGCATCTTGACGAAGGTGGTCTTGCCGGTGGCGTTCGGCCCGACCGCGCCCACGACCTCGCCCTTCTTGATGGTCCCAGGAGCGACGTGCAGCGTGAAGGACTTGAATCGCTTGCTCAGCGCGGGGAACTTGATCAGCGCCTCCGACTGCCAGTCGGTCCTCGGGGGGCGCTTGGCGAACTTTATCTCGGTGTCCCTGAACCTGATGTTCTCCTCTCTGAGGTAGCCCTCGAGATAGACGTTGATTGCCGTCCGGACGGGCCTGGGCTGGGCCATGACACCGTACGCGCCCTCGTCCCCGTACATGATGTGCACTAGGTCCGCTAGGAAGTCCATGACCGCGAGGTCGTGCTCGATCACCATGACCTGCTTGTGCTCGCTCAGCTCCTGGATGACCTTCGCTATCTCCAGCCTCTGATAGATGTCCAGGTACGACGATGGCTCGTCGAAGAAGTACACGTCCGCGTCCTTCAGGAGGGTCGCGGCGATGGCCACCCGCTGGAGCTCGCCCCCGGACAGCTTGCCTGTGTCATGGTCAACCACATTCGATATCGCGAGCCTGTCGGCGGTCTCCTTCATCCGTCCGGAGTCGTCCACTTTCTTCAGGAGGTCCTTCACCTTGCCCTTGTGCACGGCGGGCAGCTTGTCGACGTACTGGGGCTTCATCGCCGTCCTGAGCTTGCCCTCCGAGAGCGGCTTCAGATAGTCCCTGAGCTCCGTGCCCGCATACTTCTCCAACACCTTGTCCCAGTCGGCCTTGTGGTCGAAGTCCCCAAGGTTCGGAACGATCTGCCCCGAGAGTAGGGACATAGCAGTGGTCTTGCCGATGCCGTTGGGACCTAGCAGGCCGGTAACCTGCCCCTTTCTCGGCACGGGCAGACGGTAGAGCCTGAAGGCGTTCTTGCCGTACTGGTGGACGAGCTCGCCCTCGAGCTCCTGCGGTAATCCTATTATCTTGATGGCCTCAAACGGGCACTTGTGGACGCAGATGCCGCACCCGACACACAGGTCCTCCGCGATGATCGGCTTGCCCTTCTCGCCCATGGCGATAGCATCTACTCCGGTCCGGACTGGAGGGCAGTAGTTGATGCACTCGAGGCCGCACTTCTTGGGCTGGCACCTGTCCTTCAGCAGGACTGCGATCCTCATCAGGTTGGCAAATGGGCGGGACGTTTAAAAACATATCATGCTACTCCCGTTGCCATGCCCACCGTCTGGCCCTCCGCGGCCATGCGGGCGAGCGCGCTAGATTTAAGAACGGTCCGCCCAATGGAGGGCGGCTGAACCCATGGCTCGGATACTTGTGTGCTGTGCATGGCCCTACGCGAACGGGCCGCTCCACGTGGGGCATGTGACGGGCTCGCTCCTTCCCGCCGACATATTCGCCCGGTTCAACCGCATGGTTGGGAACGAGATCGTCATGGTCTCGGGCTCGGACATGCACGGCGCCCCAATCACCGTCAGCGCTGACAAGGCCAAGGTCCCCCCGGAGACGATCGCGAACAAGTACCACGAGATGCACTCGAAGGCGATAAAGGACCTGGGGATCAAGTTCGACCTCTACACCAACACCCACACGAAGAACCACGAGCAGGTGACCCAGGACATCTTCCTCAGACTCCTAGAGAAGGGACATCTCGACAGGAAGTCGACGCCTCAGTTCTACTGTGAGAACTGCAAGAGGTTCCTTCCCGACAGGTACGTCGAGGGGAAGTGCCCGCACTGCGGCTATGAGCGCGCGCGCGGGGACCAGTGCGACAACTGTGGGAACGACCTTAACGCCCCCGAGCTCATCGACGCGAGATGCCAGATATGCGGGAGCACGCCCGTCCTCCGCGAGACGGAGCACTTCTTCATCAGGCTCTCGCAGTTCGAACGCGGTCTCACGGAGTACGTCGAGGGGAACAAGCACTGGCGGCCGCATGTGAAGGCCTTCACGCTCAACGTCCTCAAGGAGGGCCTCCAGGACCGCGCGATCACGAGGGACATCTCCTGGGGCGTGCCTGTGCCGGTGAAGGGGTTCGAGCAGAAGAGGATCTACGTCTGGTTCGACGCAGTCATCGGCTACCTGTCGGCGACCAAGGAGTGGGCGCAGCTGCGCGGCCAGCCGGACGATTGGGAGAAGTTCTGGAAGGACCCTGTCTGCAAGAGCTATTACTTCCTGGGCAAGGACAACATCGTGTTCCACACTATCATCTGGCCCGCTATGTTGATGGGCTATGGCGGCCTCAACCTGCCGTACGATGTTCCCGCGAACCAGTACATGGTCATCGAGGGTCAGAAGTTCTCGAAGAGCATGGGCGTGAGCATCGACATACCCGACCTCCTGACGCGTTTCAAGCCTGACGTGCTAAGGTACTATCTCGCGGCGAACATGCCAGAGCTCAAGGACAGCGAGTTCACGTGGCAGGACTTCTCCCAGAGGACCAACAGCGAGCTGGTGGCGATCTACGGCAACTTCCTGCACAGGGCGCTCTCGTTCACCTACAAGAACTTCGGGGAGATCCCTCCTAGGGGGGAGCTGGACGAACGCGACCGTCAGTCGCTCGCTAGGATATCCGCGGCCGCAGACGGGGTGAAGTCCTCGCTCTCGGCATGCGAGTTCAGGAAGTCGCTCAAGGCGGTCATGGACCTCGCGCAGTTCGGGAACCAGTACTTCGACTCGGTCGCACCGTGGTCGCTCGTCGGCACGGACAAGGCGAGGTGCGGCACCGTGCTCAACGTCAGCCTCGAGATATGCAAGGCGCTCGCCGTGCTCGCATTCCCGTTCCTGCCGTTCTCCTCGGAGAGCGTCTGGAAGCAGCTGAGCATGCCGGGCACCGTCGAGTCGGCCGGATGGAACGCGCTCTCGATGCCACTGACGGAGGGCGCGAAGCTCGAGAAGCCGGTCCCGCAGTTCGCGAAGGTCGAGGTCTCCGGTGAGGGCGGGGAGTTCCAGCAGTTCTCGGCGCTGAACCTGAAGGTCGGCAAGGTCTTGGACATCCAGCCGCACCCCAACGCCGAGAAGCTCTACCTGATGAAGGTGGACATCGGCAGGACGATCACGATGATCAGCGGGCTGAAGCAGTTCTACAGCCCTGAGGATCTCAAGGCGAAGACGCTGATCATAGTCACGAACCTCGAGCCAGCGACGATAAGGGGCGTGAAGTCCGAGGGCATGCTCTTAGCTGCGGAGGAGGGGGACACCCTTGCCCTCCTGACCCCGGAGAAGGACCTCCCGGCGGGCACGCAGGTCGCCTCGGGAATGGAGCCTGGGACGAGGACTGTGCCGTTCAAGGAGTTCCAGAAGCTGGAGATGCGCGCCGTCAGGCCGGTCCCGGGCGACCCGGGCATGCTGGACATCGGCTCCAGGAAGGTCAAGGCCGCCTCGGCGAGCCCGGTCCCGGACGGCAGGTACGCGGCCTTCGTCCTGGGGGACCGTGCGATGATCATCCAAGGGCCCGAGAACGTCAAGATAACCTTCGACAGAGATATCCCCGCCGGTGCGAAGATCCGATGAATCTCGACATGCACATCCACTCAACATTCTCGAGGGACGGGACCGCGAGCCCCAAGGAGATCGCCGCGAGGTGCAAGGAACTCGGGTTGGATGGGTTCGCGATATCGGACCATAACGCCATCCAGGGCTCGCTAGACTCTGTCTCCATCGGCCGCGAACTCGGCCTCATAGTCGTCAAGGCGGTGGAGGTGTCGACGGCCCGCGGACATGTCCTCGCGTACGGCGTGCACGAGTTGATCCCGAGAGGGCTGACGATTCCGGAGACCATCGAGAAGATACACGCGGCTGGAGGGATCGCCGTCGCCGCTCATCCCGTGAGGTTCCCTTCGGGGATTGGGCTCGACGCCGCGAGTCAGCACAAGTTCGACGCGATCGAGGTGCTCAACGGGGGGAACTCCAGGAGGAGCAATCGGCTCGCGAGAAGGCTCGCCGACCAGCTCGGGAGTCCCGTTACCGCTGGCAGCGACGCTCACAGGATCGACGAGATCGGGAAGTGCTTCGTCGAAGTCGACTCGGCCTCCGGCGAGGACGATGTCGTCCAAGCGATATCCCGTTCGCTCGCGCGCGCAGGCGGCAGGAGCAGGTCCATGAGGGAGGGCATAGTCTACTCGCTCGAGACCCTGATAGAATCTGCCAGAGGGGGCTTCAAGCGGATCTAAGCTTCCCTAGATGTTGTCGCCTATCCTGCCCGCCAGGTCCTTCATCTTCGACGCGAGGTCGGCCGTGGACATGTCCTTGGACGCCGTCACGACAAGAAGCGCCCGCGCGCCTGCGCTCATGAGAACCATCTTCCCCCGACTGAGCTCGACAACGACGTACTGGAGCTTGTCCTTCAGCTCTGCGGTCGCCGTCTCCGCGGCCCCAAGGAGCATCGCGGACATCGCGACGAAGGTCTCGAGGTGGACGCCCTTCGGTGCGTCCCCGGCTATGTGCATCCCGCTTCTGGAGACGACCGTCGCTTCGTACACGGAAGGGATGGAACGCACCTCGTCCAAAACCTGTTCGAGGGCCAAGTATTCGACCATGGTGATGCCACTCTCCGTGCCTGGCTGTGTGATTACAGATTATCTGGTGAGCATATATACCTTTTCGGACGGTGGCGCAAGCCCAGCGATGCCTTAATACTCGGCTAATTGAATCATCGCGTGGAAGACATGAAGCTGCTCCACCAGGACTCCCGGAACAACGAGATCAAGCTCATGCCGGAGACCATCGACGACCTCTGGCACCTGTCCAACCTCATAGACGAGAGGGACCTCATCTTCGCGACCACCTACCGGAGGAAGGAGGACAAGGCGGACAAGCTCAGGCCGGAGAGGGTCGAGAAGGTGAGGATGCGCCTCGGGATAAGGGTCCAGAAGGTCGAGTTCCACGAGTCCGAGGACCTGCTCAGGATTCTCGGCGTGATCGAGTCCGGGGCCCAGGACATCGGGGAGCACCACACGCTGATGGTGTCCCCCGGCGACGACATCACGATCATCAAGCCCGAGTGGAAGGCGCAGCACTTCGACAGGATCAAGCGCGCCATCGCCTCCTCGGAGAGGCCGAACCTGTTCTTCGTCGCGATCGAGGACACGGACGCGGTCATCGCGGCCGTCCGGGAGTATGGGCTCAAGGAGTACGCGACGATCACCCGCAACCCGCAGGGGAAGATGTACGACGCGAAGCCGAACGAGGCGGAGTTCATAGACGAGGTCGTCGGCAAGCTCGCGCTCGTGCTCCACGGCGAGCCTCTGATAATCCTCGGCCCGGGCTTCACGAAGGAGGCCCTGATGAAGCGCGTCAAGGAGAAGCTCCCGGACGCGAAGACCGTCACCGTCATATCGACTGGCCAGGCAGGGATGGTAGGCATCCACGAGCTGATGAAGAAGGGCGTCGGCGGCAAGGTCCTCGAGGACACGAGGGTCGCCCAGGAGACGAGGCTCATGGAGCAGCTGTTCTCGGAGATCGGCAAGGACGGGCTGTTCGCGTACGGAGAGCAGCAGGTGATGACCGCCGTCGAGGCTGGCGCGGTCAAGGTGCTGCTGGTGCTCGACACTCATGTGAGGTCGAAGTCGGTCGACCAGATGCTGAGGGCCGTGGAGGCCGCCCAGGGCGAGTTCCACATAATCAGCTCGATGCACGAGGCCGGCAGAAGGCTCGAATCGCTAGGCGGGATAGCGGCGATCCTCCGGTACAAGATTCAGTGAAAGTGCTGGGCCGAGCGCTTCTTGCGGGCATCCACGATGTCTATCATCGCATTGACCAGCATTCCGACCGGGAACGGCTTCGCCCAGAACGAGATCGCTCCCGCGGCCAGCGCCTGGTCCCTCACGGACTCGTCCGCGCTCGAAAAGATGATCGGAACGGACGGGTCCATCCTGAGTATTTCCTTCGTCGTCTCGATGCCGTCCTTGCCCGGCATCCTGTGGTCCATGACGATGATGTCGGGCTTGTAGCTGAGCGTCTGGAAGACCCTGACGCCCTCTTCCCCGCTGGGGGCCGAGAAGACGGTCAATCCCCTGGACTCGAAGACGTCCTTGTACAGGTCCCTGATGAAGTCCTCGTCGTCGATCACCAGAACCCTCGGCAGCGGCTTCCGGACGGGCATCAATCCATTGGTGCTTCCTGAATGGTTCGGCTGCCCGGCCATCGCTCGCCTTATGGCCTCCTTGGCGTCCTTCTCCGCGTCAGCTGCCTTGGGCTGACCGCTTTCGAGGCCCACCCTCATGACCACTGAATCTCCCCATCCCTTGACTTCTGACAGCCGTGGATTCTCGCCCTTGAATATAATTGTTTCGAAGTTCCATGGCCTTTGCCCCCGAAATCGGCGGTACTGCGTCTGCCCCTCGCAGCGGCGACGATGCACGGATCTCTCGGGTCTGGATCTGAAAACAAAAGGGATTGATAGGTAGGAGGAGCAGACGATTCCTACCTATCTGGGATGGTGTTAATAGTCAGCAGCTGGTTCGATCTCCGAGTCGCATCCGAGGAGATCGTAGACTTCCTCCCAGCTGTAGTGATCCGCTTCTACCATTCTTCTTCCCTTCCTGTAGATGCCTCTAGTGGAAACGGAGGTCATTAGTGTTGCATCTGGAGGTCGGTGAAAGTAGTCTGGACTGCGAAAAAGTGAGTTCAACCGACATGTCTCAGATGGACAGCCTCTCCTCTGTCCGCCAGGTTCATCTCGACGGCGGACATGCGGGCGACCCCGACCGCCCTCACATCCTTCGAGTGCACCACGCCGACATCGTCGCCAATCCTGATCTCCGGGCTCGCGCTCTCGACGCCGACCGCGAACAGGTTCCCCCTCGGCTCGAAGTCTTCTATCTCGACGCAATATGCCCCCGAGGCTGCGATTGCCTTCGCGCCGCCGAGCGTGAGCGAGATCATGCCCCGGTCGCCCGTGAGCATTCCCAGCTGCTCTCGGCCTCGAAGTATCTTGAGGTTGGGCCATCTTCCGGTGATATGCGAGCCTTCACAAAGGCTCGAGCCGGCTTCGCCGAACTGGAACATGCACACCGAGCGCATGTCGTCGACCGCGCGCGCAACCGGGTCGACCTTGGGCTCGGGTACTTGGTCCCTAAGCACTTCCACGGGCATCTTAAGGCTCTCCTTGGACCCTGGACGGCCTTCCGATGTGTCCACGAAATCCTTGAGCACCGAGTTCACAGGCTCCCGCTCGTCTCCGAGATGCGAGATCACGAGGTCGTACTTCTCGCTGGACACGAGCCACGAGACCATCTCCTCGACCATGCTCTTCTCGTCCCTGTCCCAGTGGCCCGTGACCGGGATGTCGTAGTCCTGGGCCGGATAGAACAGCTCGAGCTCCCTGGGGACGAGGCCGAGAGGCGATGTCACGATGACCTCGTGCACTGAGTCGAACCTGCCGCTATCCATCAGCGTCTGGCGGAAACGCATGTGCGACTGCGACATCGAGTACGGCTTCTTCGCGGAGCACGGGATCAAGAGCAGCACCCGCGCGCCCTCGGGCCGCCTGTACCTCTGCTCGAGCCTCTTGCGCCACCTGACCACGTCCGGCCTGGAGAGGGACTCCTTGGACCCCGCGTGGAACGGCGTACCCTTCACCGGGGCGTGCATCTCCTGCAGATCGTAATGTTCGAGGTCCATCAGCCTCAGGTCCTGGACGAGCCACGGGTCCGCCCTTATGCGCGCCTCGACCAGCTCCCGGAGACGGCCCTCGGCGATCGCGTGCCTCACTAGCCTGGCCTCGTTCTCCGCGGCGATGTAATTGTGTTCCAGCAGCTCAGGCTTGCCTCGCCTCCCTGAGGTGCATGCGGGGCACGAGCACGGCAGGTCCTTGATGCGCTCGTAGTCGAACTTGCCCGAGCTCG
>JAJYIS010000047.1 GCA_021789945.1 Thermoplasmata archaeon
GTGCGCGCCCGCGTAGTAGCTCCCGACCGCCACCATCTCGACATCGTTCGGCGTGGAGACCTTGACGGAGAGCAGCGCCTCAGGGTTGATGGCGCTCGCCCAGTCGAGGTGCTTCTTGTGGTCCTCGACCGAGTAGACGCTGTGGAACGGGAACGGGGAGAACAGGCTCGTGTACGGGACGGCCTCCCTCATCCGCGCGACCTCCGGGGTGTTCTTGTCGTGGAGCAGGTGCCCTCCGAGCCCCGGCTTGGCACCCTGGGCGTACTTGAACTCCACGATCTTGGTGCGCTGGATGGTCTCCTCGCGCACGCCGAACAGCCCGGTCGCGATCTGCGTGATGACATGGTCCTTGTAGGGTATGAGCAGCTCCGGGTAGCCTCCCTCGCCCGTGCATGTGAACGTGTTCCACATCTTCGCCGCCCTTGCCCGCGAGAGCATGGTGTAGACGCTGACGGACCCGAAGGACATCCCGCCACCGTACATCGGGATCGGTATCCTGATCTTCACGCCCGAGCCGCGCCTGTTGAGGTCGATCGCGGTGCACATCTTCTCGGGGTCGGGCTTCTTCGACGCCCTCGGGAGCTTGAAGAACAGCTTGTCGAACCCGCCGCCCGACGCGCCGATGTTCCCGGGGTGGTCCAGCTCCAGTGGCCTTCCGGTCTCCGCCTGCATCCAGGTAGCGAGGATCATCTCGGATGTCCATCGCGGGTCGCCCATGCTGTTCAGCGTCGTGCTGGGCTTGACGGACAGCGAGCCGGTCGGGCAGTTCGCGACGCAGAAAAAGTAGTTGACCTCGCATGTCGGCCCGATGCACTTCCTGTCGTCCGGGGGCAGGATCTTCGCGTGGCCCTCGATCCTCTTGTGGACGCCGTACGGGCATAGCGATGCGCACATCCCGCAGGAGATGCACGTGGATGCGCGCTCGACGGTGAACCTGCTGATGAACTTGAGCTTCTCGGACGGTATGAGGGCGGATTCCGGGAGCCCTGAGGCGCACGGCTTGGCGGACTCAGTCATCCACCGCACCCCCTCTCACTTCGGCGAAGGACTCCCGCTCGACATCCTCGTAGAATATCGCGCGGCCGAACTCTCCCCTCAGCCTCCGGACCTCCCTGAGCCCCATCGCGCCGAGCAACTCCAGCATCTGGTCCCTCCACGCGCCGACCATGTTCGTCACCCGGCCCTCGACCCATTCCGCGGGGGCGCTCGAGAGGTTTGCCGGGCAGGAGCCGAGCGAGCAGGTGACGCAGTTCCTGCACTCGAGGGCTATCACGAGCGCCTGCTCGAGCGCGACTGCATCGGCCCCGCAGATGATGCTCTTGGGGACATGCTCGGCGGCGGCGATTCCGCCACCCGCGATGATCGTTATCTCGTCCCTGAGGGACTTGGCGACGAGCGCCTTGTGGATCTTCCTCAGCGAGTCCTTCGCATGCCTGGGCTCGCCCTTCTCGTCCTCGGAACCTTCCTCGTCGTACAGCACATGGGCGACCTCGGCCTTCCCACGGACGAGGTCCAGCACGTTCTTCTCGACATCTCTGTTCGCGGTCACCCTGAAGGAGACGATGACCTTGGGATTCCTGGACTTGATCGTCTTGAGGTTGCTCTTCCATGAAGGAGAGAAGTGGAGCTCGATCATACTCACATCCTTCGGGAGATCTATGCTGTCTGCGTCGACATCCTCCGGGAACACGGGCACGAACCGCCCGTCCAGATCAGAGACGAGCGACTCTGTCATCGCGCTCGAGGGCGCCATTATCATGGTATTGAGGCGCTTCGTGGCGAGCGCGAAGCCCCTGAGCAGCTGCTCGGACTGCGGCCGGACCCTCGTGACGTCGAGAAGCATGGGAATCGGCAGCTCCATCAACGGGGGCATCTTCGTCCCCAGCCGGCCGTCCTCCCCGAACTCGAGGAGCGAAGGCTTCCTGCCGAGGTCGGCGCTGGTCGAGATGTACTCCCTCCCGTGTATGCCGTCCCTCGTGGGCCTCACGATCTCGGACATGTCGGTCCACATGCCGTCGAACCCAGGGCCTGCGAACATGCCCCGGTAGCCCGCGCCGAAGACGGGTATCTTGCCGGTCTCGGCCTCGCCCCAGATGGTCAGGATCCTCTGCGACGTCCAGATGCCCTTTCCGAGGGCCCTGAACTCGGGCCCGGGCATCATGGCGAGCGCGCGCTGGGGGCACTCCTCGATGCACCTGAAGCAGTTCTTGCAGAGCTGGTTGACCGGGTCCGCCATCTTCCTGAGATCCTGCTCGGACCGCTTGTGGACCCCGTAGATGCACGCCCGCTCGCACTTGCCGCAATTCATGCAGTTGTCCGCGCGGACGATGACGAACTTCGGCACGGGGCTCACCCGACCAGGCATCGGAGCGAGCGGCACGTGATAGCGCTCAAACATCGGCGCGCTCACCTCCCATGCCGTGCTTCGGGGCCCCGAGGACGAGACCGCGCTTGATGAGGTCATCGTACTCCGGGGTGTTCTCAGTGTATCTGATGAACTTCTCGATCTCGGCGGCGTCCTTCCCGCACAAGGCCTCGAGCTCCTCCTCGAGGATCTCGTATGCCGAGATGAGGTCCAGCTTCGATTGACAGACCTGCTCGCACGCCTTGCACCGCATGCACAGGAAGGTCCTCTGGGCGTGCTCCTTCGAGATCTTCTCGCCCCTGGCCATCGCCTTGGCCGTGAGGAGCTTCCCGCGGGCGGTGACCCTCTCGTCCCGGACGACCATGTACGCAGGGCACACGCTGACGCATGCTCCGCACATCGCGCATTCGTCCGCCGTCCTGAGGAGGTCCGTCCTGTCCTTCGGGCTGAGGCGCCTCCTCGCGAAGTCGTAGGCGTAGCCCATCAAGCGCGATGTCAGAGGCGACAGCACGACCATCGCCTTCAGGACGGGCCGCATGAGCCTTGGCCTGAACGCGAGCCCCGCGAGCCCTCCGAACCTCCCGGAGAGGGTGAAGTACTTCCCGGAGTTCATCACGCCGGTGGGGTCCATTGAGGACTTCGCCTTTCTGAGGGCTTCGAGCCTCGCGCGGTCCTCGGCGTCGGAGAACGGGAAGTTCCAGACGCCAATCGAGTACGGCTTCGCCCCGAGGTCGAGCAGCCTGCTGGTGATGAGCATCGACTTGAAGGCGTCCATCGTGTACTTGATCGTGTTCCCCTGGTCGGTCATGTAGTAGCACAGGAGCAGGCCCTTCCCGTCCTCGAGGAAGTGTACCTCGAAGAGCGGCTCGAGGCCGAACATCCTGCACAGGTCGGATGCGCCCGTGACCGCCCCGAGTAGCTTGTCGCGCCCGACGACCACCTCGGAGCCAAGGAGCCCAGGCCCGAACCTGCGGACCTTCATCGGGAAGTACCTCTCGTTCCACATGTACCTCGCGAGGAACTCCTTCTCCTCCGTGAATGGCGTCGTCTTCAGGAAGCCATCGAGCGCCTTCTCGGACTCGGCCTCCTCGATGTTGACGATGATTGCATCAGCGGCCCTGAAGTAGTCCTTCTGCAGCAGCATGTTGATGTACGAGAACTTCGCGGGGCTCTCGTAGACGATATGGGCCGGGCGGACCTCGCTGCTGGTTAAGGCGGCCGCGAAGTCCAGCGCAGACTTCGTGCCGTCGAAGAACAGCAGGTGCGGCCTCGACCTCTCCTCCTTCTTTCGGACAGAGATCTTGGCGGACACGACCACTCCGAGCTGACCCTCGCTCCCGAACACCGCCTGGAACCCGGGTTCGCCTGGGCTAAGCGTCTTCGTGGCACCGTCCGGGGTGACGATGTCGACCGAGAGCACGCTCGCGCTCACATGGCCCCTCGAGAAGCTGTTCAGACCCATGCCGCCGGTCGCGAGCCATCCGCCGACGGTCGAGAACTTGCTCGACGGGGTGGTGTTCAGCGCGAGCCCGAACTTCTCAATTGACTGGTCGATGTCGGCCCATCTCGCGCCTGCCTGGACTGTGACCGTCCCCCCCGTGTCGTCGACCTCCACTATCTTGTCCATCTTTGACATGTCGACGACCAGGCCGCCCGCGACGGGGACGGAGCCCCCGAACGGCGATGAGCCCGAACCCCTCGGGATTGCCGTGACGCCCTTCGACCTCGCGAACTTGAGCACGGCCGCGACGCCTTCAACGGTCGTCGGCTGGGCCACGAGGTCCGGCACGGACCTGAACATGATCTCCTTCAGGAACCTTGGGATCTCGGACTGGTCCCTGGAGTAGAGAAGTCTCTCGCCCGGGGCCGAGATGACCCTGAGGCCCGGGACCTTGAGCTTGCACAGGGAATCCGCCAGGGCCGAGCCGGAGGGCTCCTCCTTGGCTGAGAACTCCTTCGGCGGAGGGGTCGAGGGAGCATCACCAGGATAAATAGCCCGGCCTGCCCCAACCTCGTCTATGTGCATCCCCCCTCAGGAACCTCTGTGCCCGAACAACCCTTCCGGAGCCGGAGCGCGGAAGCCTTGAAACCCATGCCCCGACACGGGGCGGCAGTCGACTGGCAGCACATCTGCCGGCTTCAATTGCACCGTGCTCATCAAACAGTAAACGGCGTAGGGGACGGGCTGTATATAGCCGTTTCGTGGAGCGATTCTGCAGGTGCGACAGCCAGCAGTCTGCCAAGGGCGCGAAGTCCGGCATCCCTCTCGCCGAATCTAGTGCATTCAGTGGCCGTGTAAGGGGAAAGGATTTTAATAGTGACACGATTAGTCGCTCACTAGCACTAGTTGTGCCGAGTGATACGACAAGCCGAACTTCGCCGACTTTTGAAGCCGAGATAGTTTGACCTGCGTGATTGCCACGGATGCAATTGTGCGCAAAAAGACAAAGGAAGAATAGCCATGGAAGAGAGCGTTGGACAGACCTCGGAAGAGGGAACAAGCGTAGAGACGAAGATAAAGGACCTCACACCGCAGTCGAAGCGTGTGGATGTGCTCGCGAAGTGCCTTGAGGTCAGCGAGGCAAAGGATATCCCCGGCAAGTTCGGGAACAGCAGGAAGGTCGCTGAGGCGACCATCGCGGACGAGACCGGAGCGATCGTGCTCTCCCTGTGGGACGCCCAGATCGGGACCGTCTCCAAGGAGGATGTCCTGGAGATCAAGAACGGATATGTCTCTCTAGTGAGGGGCCACATGCGCCTGAACGTCGGCAAGTACGGCACGCTCGGAAAGAGCGAGAAGGCTCTCGAGAGCACCAGCACTGCGCTGAACATGAGCGACAAGGAGTACGAACAGGAGCGCAGGCACTTCGGCGGTGGCGGCGGCGGAGGCGGCCGGAGAGGCGGACCCAGGCGGGACTTCGGCAGCAGGGACAGGGATTTCGGCGGCGACAGCGACAGGCCCAAGTACATGAACAAGGGCCGCAGGCGATTCTGAGCCCGCAGGGAACCCCTGGAAAGCCCGTCCCATCCGGACGGGCGACGAAACCATTTCCCACTTCTACCCTTCGTTCTTCATGCCCGAGCTGAGGAGGCGCAATGGCCCCTCGACTACGGCTTCCTTCTGGCGATGAGCAGGACGAAGACGAAGAGCATGAAGCCGACGGGAAGCAGCATGCCGGTGAACTCCGGTATCGCGGGACCCACCGTGACTGTCACCGTGTCCGTGGCGTAGTTGCCCGCGGCATCCGTCACATTGAGGGTCACCAGGTAGACGCCCTCGATCAAGAACGTGAACGAGGGCTCCGGACCGTACAGCGTCACCTCTGACCCGTCGTAGATGAACTTCCAGGTGTAGTTCGCGATCCCCACGTTGTCAGATGATCCCGTCCCGTTGAACATGACCAAGGACACGGCTGCCACGCTCTGGTCGTCCCCGGCCGCGGCGACGGGAGGGACATCGTCAGGGACGACGTCTATGCTGACGTACCCGGTCTTGTTGTGCTCGAACAGACCCACCTTGTTGTCCGTGAACTCCACCGACACATAGTAGGTGTCCGCGACCGTGAAAGCGTGGTCGACCGTGCTCGTCACGTTTCCCAAGACATAGTCCGTCAGGTTGAGGTACACGAGCGGACTGCCGTCCGAGAAGTTCCACACCAGCTCGATCGGATCCTGTTCCGGGTCGGATATGACGACTGTGAACGAGATGACCGCTCCCACGTAGGCGGTGTTTCCTGAGGGGCTGCTCCAGCCCAGGCTCTGGAGGGACGGGGGCAGGTTGGTGGAGGCGACATACAGCACGAGATACCTGAGGACATCATGTCCTGGGCGGCCGTCGCTGAAGCTCACTGTCACATTGTAGTATCCTGCGTCCGTGTAGCTATGATTCTGGAGGAGGTTGTAGACGGTCGTCCCTCCCGCCGTGAGGTTGGTGACCGTGGGGGAACCGTCGCCGAAGTCCCATGTGGCCGTGATGACATCTCCGTCGATGTCCATTGTCTCCACAGTGAAATTGACGAGTACGGATCCGACGGGGCCGATGACAGGGCTGGATGGGTCAGCGAAGAGCGTCGACGCCAACGGCATCGAGTTGTTGACGACGGAGATGTGAACTGTGGCAGAGATGTTGTGCGGCCAGACGTCAAAGGGAGGAAGGGCGTCGCTCACATTCAATCTGATCGTGTAGTTGCCCCCGACTCCGAAGACGTAGGTGATGTTGTTCCAGACCGTCTCGTCCGGAGGCGTCGACGACGTATGGAACACGAGTGTGTAGAAATCTGAGGCGCCGTCGTTGAAGACGAAGGTCCAAGTGAGCGAATCGCCCTCGGGATCGCTCGCATTCGCCTCAATGGACGTCGTGTCGCCTATGTACGCGACAACGGGAGCCGCCAGGTTGACGAATGGGATCATGTTGGGAGGCACGTACACATAGATGCTCTTCTGAGCGCTGGCCAAGCCTCCCATGCCGTCATCGAGAGTGACATTCAGGAGATAGAGGACATAGTAGTCGCCAGCTCCAGGCTCGGGCGCCACGCTCCACGTATGCGTCTGGTTCACCCATTGAGGGGCTGAGGCTGGGGGGGTCGAGTTCGTACCGTCCGCGCTGCTGTCCCCCCATTCCCAGGTGACATTCACCGTATCATCGTCAGGGTCACCGACCATGATCGACATGTCCAGCGGTACGTCGGTCTGAGCGTACATGACGGACGGCAGTCCCAGGACGAAGTAGGGATTGGTGTTCGTGAACTTCGGGGGCTTCAGCTCCTTGCTGCCATCGGCGACAATGCCCGCAAAGGACAGGCTCAATTGCCCAGGCCGGTCCCGAGCAATGACCGGCATGCAGGACCATGCCAAGACACACGTAGACGCCACGACAAGAACGACCAGCAACTGCGCGAAGCTGTTCCTCTGCATCCTCCAGACCCCCTGCATTTCCACCGCTGTAAAGTGCGGTGAGGAGTATTTAGACTATCCCAAGGATGACCTGAGGACCCTAACCTGACGGAGGACGCTGGACAGAGGGATCGGATGTGCATGCTCTCGACCAAATCCAATCTTGTGCCTTCGTCGCCCGCATCCTGAGGCCTCATCGACTCGACGTGCTTCACGCCTTCTCGATAGGTATCGTCTTGATCGGGAGCTCCACCACGTACTTCCCCGGATGGTCCTTCTGCGGGCCGATCATCCTCGCGAAGACGATGTACCCCCAGCTCGTGAAGAAGCCGATGGCACCGAAGACGAGCCATACGTACTTGTGCACGGGCAGGACATCCAGGAGCCACATCCCGAAGAACAGGCCGATCCCCATCGCGAGGCTCTGCACGAAACCCGAGAAGCCCATGTAGACGCCGCGCTCGGCCTCAGGCGACATGTCCGCGATGATCGTGGCCACGATTGACATGTAGACTATCTCGCCAATCGTCGCGATGACGACGCACGCGATCAACGGGTAGATGCCGTTCGCTAGGAAGACCAGCGAGAAACCCAACGCGCATATCAGTTGGCCGCTCATCAGCACAAGCGATCTCCTGAACATCACCATCTTGGAGGTGACCCACAGCTGCAGGCCGACTATCATCACAGCGTTGACGACGAACAGGGCGCCGGGAACGGCCTTGTCCAGGCCGAGGTCCTGGACGGCGTAGAGCTGCAGCACCGATATCCATTGCGACAGGAACAGCCAGAGGACCCCAGTCATCGTCACGAGCACAAGGAACGGCCTGTTCCTGGAGACGGCCAAAACGCTCCCGAAGGTCACGTCCTGATTGGCTGCCGATTCCGGTCTCGTCTCGGGTATGAGCACGAGGTTGAGCACGAACGCGAAGACGAGGATGACGGAGCCGAACACGAACAGCTCTCTGAGCGAATACGCGGCGACGATGAACACGCCTATGGCCGGGCCGATGACCAGCCCGGAGTTCCAGGCGATCCTGAGCGTGCTGTACGCCCTCGGGCGGTCAACGGGCTGGATCACATCCGCCAACATCGCGTTTGCTGCTGGCATGTACAGCGAGCCCACGAACGAGTCCGCGAGGACCACGAGGAGCAGAGTGAGGAACCCGTTCGCGAAAAAGTAGAGCAGCATCGTCACCGACATCAACGACAGGCTCGCGAGGAGCACCACGCGCCTGCCGATCTTGTCCGCCATCATGCCCCCGAGGATGACGGCAGGGATGCCCGAGATCGTGTACGCGGCCAGCTCGATCCCTGAAAGCGTCTCCGATATCTTGAGCGTCTCGACCATGTAGATCGTGAGATAGGGGATTATGAGGCCGAAGGCTATGTTCTCGATCATGGCGCTGGTTACAAGTACCTTGAACGCGAGAGGCGACTTCCTCAACCACTCAAGCACCATTTGCCAACCCTGACCTAGTCGCAGTCCTGAAGAAAGGCCCGAGGTCGGCATCCAGGTGGCTGGACGTCAGCGACAAACGGATAAGTCACTCCTCGTCTATTCTCGGTCTGCGGAGCGGAATAATGGCGGTTGCCCAGATAAGCATTCTGTCTAGAGACGAGATAGAGTTGGTACACCAGAAGACGCTCGAGATTCTCAACGACACCGGCATCAGGGTCCTGAGCGCGCGCGCCCTCGCCGCGTTAGAGAAGGGCGGTGCAGGGACCGACAAGAAGGCGATGCGCGCCTGGCTCCCGGAAAGCCTGGTGAAGGAGACCGTATCCAAGATCCCAAAGGCTATCACGCTCGCCGCGCGGGATCCGAAGCAGGACATGTCCGTCCCACGACCAGGTCCTCCGTTCATGGCGACGAACGGGACCGCGGTATACATGACGGACCTCAGGACGGGCGAGAGGCGCTCCACCACCGGGAGGGACCTCAGGGACTTCATGGTGCTCTGCGACGCGATGGACCCACTCGACTATGTCTGGCCGATAGTGACGGCGCATGACGCGCCCAGCGACTTCCACGCGCTCCACGAGCTCGCGATCTCGCTCCAGAACACGACGAAGCATGTCCAAGGAGAGGCGATGTCGGCCGAGGAGGCACGCGCCGAGATCGAGGTCGCCGCTGCGATCGCCGGCGGCAGGGACAAGCTGTCCAGGAGGCCGATATTCTCAGTGGTCCAGTGTCCGATCTGCCCGCTCGAGTTCGAGTCTGGCTCGGTTGAGGCCGTCATGGAGTTCGCGAGCGCGGGGATACCGGTGGTGTCCATGTCGATGGCGCTGTGCGGGCTCACAGCTCCCGTGAAGCTTGCGGGGACGATTGCGATCGTCAACGCGGAGAACCTCGCGAGCTTTGCGATCTCCCAGATGACCAAGGCGGGGGCGCCCGTGATATACAGCTCGGAGTCCGCGGCCCCGGACATGAGGACGGGCGAGATCCACTACGGCTCCCTCGAGGAGACTCTGATAGCCGCCGCGGCCGGCCAGATGGCGAAGTTCTACGGCGCGCCGTCCATGGTCGGCGGATTCGGCGCAGGCCTCAGCGGCGACCGCCCTGGCCTCAACTGCGACCCTGGCGAGCTGATCTTCACGACGCTCACGTCGCTGGCGAACACCGATTTCGCCTCAGGCATAGGCGGTCTCGACCAGGCGAAGGGCGCCTCATTGGAGCAGATCGTCATGGACTGCGACCTCTGGGAGGTCGCGAAGGGGTTGCGAAAGGAGGTCAGCCTCGAGAGAGAGGCGTTCGTTACGGATCTCGTGAAGTCCGTCGGCCCGGGGGGCACGTTCCTCAAGATCCCGCACACGGCCCGCAACATGAGAAAGGAGCTCTTCATCCAGACCGCCGAGCAGGCGGCGAGGTCACGGCTCTATCGCCTGGACAGGGACAGGTCGCAGGCGGTTTCCGAAGCTAGGGAGCGAGCGAAAAGGATACTCTCCGAACATGTCCCTGAAGCCGTCGATCCCGAGGCGAAGGCGAAGATAGACGGGATCCTGGGCAGACACAGCGGCTGAAAGCTTTCGGCTCAGCCGCGGATCTTGATGGAGTCGACGAACTTCTTCCATCTCCGCGCGTCCTCCACCCTGCTCATGACCTCCTGCTTCCTGAACTCCGCCTTCTCGACAGTCTCGACGGACCTGAGCTCGTCGATCGCCCTGAGTAGCCCGCATATCTCCTCGAGCAGCTCCTTTGCGGCATCGACGGTCATCTGATCCTTGGTGAGGCTGGACTCGAGGGACTTCGCGCGCTTCGACAGCAGGTCGATGAGCTGGTGCACTCTCGCGACGTCCTCAGGCGTCAGCTTCTCCTTGTTCGTGAGGTCGTAGACGATCTCCCTCAGGTCGATCTCGGAACCTCCGAGGAGCTCCTGCTCCGGAATGAGCATCCCGACCCAGTAGACGAGCGAGTGGATCCGCGCGAGCATCTTCGCCCTGTCCTCGGGCGAGAGGAGCTGCCTCGCATCGATGCCCTCTTCGGGCCCGGTTACTGGGGCTGACGCTTCGGCCATTGTGCTCGGATGCGAATAGTGCCTAGTGCTCTTGATGGTTTTCGCTCACAGGGCGATGACACGAGACTTGTGTCCCAAGCCCAGCCGCCGGCCGCTGCAGGGACCTATCCGTGCGCGATCTGCCTGAAGGCCTCGCTCGAGATGTCCAGGGATTCCTGGATGTCCTCCTCGGAGTGGACGAGAGATGTGAAGAAGTGCTCGTCGGCGTGGGGGACTCCGAAGAAGACCCCTTTGCCGAGCGAGTACATGAACCAATGCCTCCACTTCTCGGCGTCCGCGTCGAACGCGTCCCTCCAGGTGCACATCTCCTTGTCCGTGAAGTAGAGCTGGCCGAGGGAGCCGATGTTCTCGACCCAGACATCTACCCTCGCGTCCTCCGCGGCGTCCCGAAGCCCCTGGAAGAGCGAATCCCCGATGGAGTCTATCTTCCTGTAGACCCCGGGCCTGCTGAGGATCCTCAGGGTCTCGAGCCCGGCGGCCATCGACACCGGGTGGGCGTTGTATGTCCCACCGTGGTAGACGTTCCCGCCCTCCTTCGGCACGATCTCCTCCATGATCTCCTTCCGCCCTCCGAACCCTGCGAGCTGGTATCCTCCGCCGGCGATCTTCGCGATGGAGGTCATGTCCGGCTTGACGCCGTACCGCTCCTGTGCGCCTCCGAAGGCCACCCTGAACCCGGTGAGCACCTCGTCGAAGATGAGCACGATCCCGAGCTCCCTGGTCAGCTTCCTCAGCCTCTTGAGATAGCCGTCCCTGGGCGCGAAGCACCCGCCTCCTGCCTGAATCGGCTCGATGATGACGGCCGCGAGATCGTCCGCGTTCTTCGTCAGGACCTCCTCCGTCGCCAGCCAATCGTTGAATGGGTAGATGACCACCAGGTCGGAGATGCTCCTCGGGATGCCCTTCCCGTAGGGGACCGCGGGCTGGTGGGCGCTGTGCTTCAGCTTGTCCCGGGGTATGTCGACGCTCTGGAGCGCGTAGTCGTGGCCCCCGTGATATGACCCCTCGGCCTTCGCGATCTTCTCCTTCCCGGTGAACGCCCGGGCCACCCTCAGTGGATGCATAGTGGCCTCGGTGCCCGAGTTCGCGAACCTGAACATCTCGATCGATGGCAGGGCCCTCTGGACCATCTTCACGTAGTCCACGGCGAGGTCGGTCGACGCGCCGTACATCGTCCCCCTCTCGATTTGCTCCTTCGCGGCGCGCACCACGGCCGGATGGTTGTGCCCTAGGATCATGGGGCCGTAGCCAAGCGCGTAATCGATGAGCCTGTTGCCGTCGAGGTCGTAGATGTACGCCCCCTTTGCCTTCTGCACATAGAACGGATAGGGCGGGAAGAACCGCACGTTGCTCTCGACTCCCGCGGGTATGAGCTTCCTCGCCATCTCGAAGTGCGCCTTCGACTTCCTCGTCCTGGACAAGTATGCCTTCTCGTAGTTCGCCGGGGCCATCTCGTACCACCCTGCATCTTCCGGAAGGACCCCTCAGGGAGCCCAGCACCACTCCGGAAGCATCACAGGGTGATGCGCGAAGAAGATGCCATAGCTAGGAGGCAATCCTCGGAGCTGGACCCTAATCCGCACCTCTACAGAAAAGCGTTACGAAGACCATGAGCACCATAGACCAGCGGTCCCAGGCCCTCGAGGGTATATTAAAGCCGTTCTGCGAAATGTATATACCCAGACAGAAGGTAGGTGTTCCCATCTGAAGGAGGTGAAGAGATGCCGTCTTTCAAGTGCAAGGACATCGGAATGGAATGCCCGTTCGAAGCCAGCGCCCTGACCCAGGGAGGTCTCGTCAAGAAGATCGAGAAGCACGCCGCTGAGGCCCACAACATGAAGGAGATTGACGCTGCCACGAAGTCCAAGATCATGGCCGCGATCAAGTAAAGGACCTGTGCGGAGCAGCCCCAGCGAACTGGGAAAACCCCTTCCAAAACCCCTACTTCTGAGGCTCGATTATGACCTTGATCGAGCGGCCAGCTTCCGCGACTAGCGCGAACCCCTCCCCCGTGTCGGCCAGGCCAAGCCTGTGGGTGATCATGTCGCTCACGGACAGCTTCTTCGTCCACAGGAGCTCGATGGCCTCCTGGATGTCCCTCGGGCTCCCGGCGTATGTGCTGGTGATCGTCACCTCGTCCTTCCACAGGTCCGCGAACGGCACCGGGACCTCCACGCCCGGCAGCGGGGGCGCGAACATGAGTATCTTGCCGCCCCGGTCGACGCTCCTGAAGGACTGCTGCATGGCCTGCGTGGCGCCCGAGCACACGATCACGTAGTCCGCGCCGATGCCGTCGTTGAACCGCCTCACGAGCGATGGGACATCCTCGCGGCCGTTGAGCAGGACGTCCGCGCCGAACCTCTTCGCGGCCTCCAGCCTGTAGTCGTTTATGTCCGTCGCCATGACCTTCCTCGCGCCGTAGGCCTTTGCCAGCTTGATGTTCAGCAGGCCCGCGATCCCGCTCCCGAGCACTAGCACGGTCCCGCCGGGCCGGAAGCCTATGGCCCTGAAGCCCCGCACGACGCACGCGACCGGCTCGATGAACGTGCCTTCGTCGTACGAGAGCTCCTTCGGGATCACGAAGACGCCGTTCGCGAGGTTGATCTCCGGCACTCGGATGAACTCGGCGAAGCCGCCCGGGTAGAAGTTCGTCGTCCTCAGGGTGTCGCATGCTGACTCGTGTCCGCTGAGACAGTACCTGCACTTCATGCAAGGCACATGGTGCGATACGAACACGCGCTGGCCGGCCTTGAACTGCCTGACGCCCTGGCCGACCTCGGCGATATCCCCTGCGATCTCGTGGCCGAGCACGAGCGGGGCCTTCTTGACCCTGTACCACTCCATCACGTCGCTGCCGCATATGCCGCTTGCGACGACCTTGACCAGGAGCTCTCCTGGCCCGATCTCAGGCTTCGGCATCTCCTCGAGCCGCACATCCCTGTTGTTGTAGTACATCGCGACGCGCATTAGAGACATTCCCCTCGAATCCGACGCGAGATCACTTCTCTGCCTTTGACAGCTTCTTGTAGAGCTCGTACGCCTCCTTCGCGTTGGCGTCGTCGTGGACGATCTTCTGCACGGCCTTGATCATCGGGATAGGGTTGTCGGACTGCCAGATGTTCCGGCCCATGTCCACGCCCGCAGCCCCGGCCTTGATCGAGTCGTATGTGAGCTCGAGGGCTTCCTTCTCCGGGAGCTTCGGTCCGCCAGCGACGACTATCGGCACCGGGCAGGACTCGATGACCTTCTCGAAGCCCTCGCAGTAGTATGTCTTGACGATGTGGGCCCCGATCTCGGCGGCGATCCTGGAGGCGAGCGCGAGGTACCTCGCGTCACGCTTGCCCAGCTCCTTCCCGACTGCGGTGACTGCCAGCACGGGCATCCCGTGCTTCTGCCCCTCGTTGACTAGCTCCGAGAGCGCGAGCAGGGTCTGCCGCTCGTGCTTGCTGCCGACGAAGATCGACAGTGCCACCCCTGATGCGTTGAGCCTCAGCGCGTCCTCGACGCTCGTGATGATGCCTTCGTTCGACAGGTCCTCGCCGATGATGCTCGTGCCCCCAGACACCCGGAGCACCACCGAGTTGAGAATGCCAGGGTCTATGGACGACCTCAGTACGCCCC
>JAJYIS010000048.1 GCA_021789945.1 Thermoplasmata archaeon
GGCCGTCCAGGGGGCCGAACCTCACGAAGGCCCCGAACTTGAGTATCTCGCAGATCGAGCCCTCCACGATCTCGTGGAGCATCGGCCTGAACATCAGGGCCTCGAACTTGACCTTCTGGTAGACGGCGCCGTCGCCGTGAATGATCCTGCCGCCGCCTACGGGCTCGATGTTCCGGACAAGGACGGTATATGAGCCGTCCCCCTCGACCTTGTTCTGGAAGGATTCCTGGGTCAGCCTGACCGCGAGCTTCTGGAAGTCCTCTCCCAGGAGGTTCGGGGGTATCCTGACGACATCTTCCTTGGACGCGATGACGTACATCTAGTCAGTCCTCTGAATAAATGACTCGCGGGCCTCTCGATGCCCGTGGTCATATATATTGTTTGCCGAGACTCACACGCCCGTGGCTATGAACAGGCCGACGAAGACTAGCGTGACGGTCGACAGGAGCTTCACGAGCACGTGAATCGACGGACCGGCGGTGTCCTTGAGGGGGTCTCCGACGGTGTCTCCCACGACAGCGGCGGCATGGGCGGGCGACCTTTTGCCGCCATAGTTGCCTGACTCGATGTACTTCTTGCCGTTGTCCCAGGCACCTCCGCCGTTGTTGAACATGTTCGCGACCATTATGCCGGTTATGGTGCCTACCATGAGCAGCGCCCCCACGGCCTGCGGCGCGTTGTATCCCGCATACCTCATGATGATCCCGAAGCTCACGGGGACGAGCACTGGCAGCAGAGCCGGGAGCACCATCGCCTTCAGGGCGCCCTTCGTGGCTATGTCGACACACTTGGCGTAGTCGGGCTTCGAGGTGTTGGCCATGATGCCGGGGTCGGCCTTGAACTGCCTCCTGACCTCGTTGATCATCGCGTACGCCGCCTTCCCGACCGCCCTGATGGCGAGCGAGGCGAACAGGAACACGAGCATGGCTCCGAGGAGCCCGCCGACGAAGACGTCAGGCTGTGCGATGTCCACCTTGAAGGCGTTCGCAAGAGTGATCCCCGTCTTTGCGGAGACGCGCTCGAAGTATGCGCCGAACAGGAGGAACGCCGCGAGCGCCGCACTGGCCATCGCATATCCCTTGGTCAGCGCCTTGGTCGTGTTGCCACATGCGTCAAGCTTGTCCGTCCTCCGCCTGATGTCCTCGGGCTGCTTCGACATCTCGATGATCCCACCGGCGTTGTCCGTTATCGGGCCGAAGGTGTCGGTGGCGAGGATGAACGCGCAGGTCGCGAGCATGCCCATGGTGGCGACCGCGGTCCCGTAGAACCCGTATATGAGCTTGTAAGTCGAATCCGCGTATGCGGGCGCAGCCATCTGGCCGAGCCCGAACGCCGCCAGCAGTGACACGATTATCGCGATCACCGGCATCGCGGTGGTCTCCATCGCGATCGACAGTCCAGTTATGATGTTCGTCGCAGGGCCAGTGGTGGACGCCTTGGCAATCTCCCTGACGGGCCTCCAGCTGCCGGACGTATAGTACTGAGTGACATAGACAATGACTATGCTGAGCACGATCCCGATGACTCCCGCGCCGAAGAAGTACTTCCATTCGCTTCCGAACATCGAGGTGGTGGCGAAGTAGAAGAACACCACCGCAAGAGCGCAGGTGACGTAGTACCCGAAGTTTATGCCTGACATCGGATCCTTGTCCTCGCTCCTGAGCCTTACGGCCATGATCCCCACGAGCGAGGCGAATATCCCAAAGGACCTCGCGACGAGCGGGAAGAAGATCCATACCAGCGCAGCGGACTCCGACCACCGCAGGTTCGCTGGGACGAGGGTGGAGCTGGTCCAGAAGGTGAACAGGGACAACCCGAGAACCATCGCGCCGATGTTCTCGGCAGCCGTTGACTCGAACAGGTCCGCGCCTCTGCCCGCGCAGTCGCCGACATTGTCTCCGACGAGGTCCGCGATGACCGCCGGGTTCCTCGGGTCGTCCTCAGGTATCCCAGCCTCGACCTTGCCGACGAGGTCAGCGCCGACGTCCGCCGCCTTGGTGTATATTCCGCCGCCTAGTTGGGCGAATAGCGCCGAGAAGCTCGCGCCGAAGGCGAACCCAATCGCAGAATCGAGCGATTCCGATATGTTGAATCCCATCCCGGTGTGATATACGTAGAACACGCCAGCCACGCCGAGCAAGCTCATGGAGACGACGCCCATTCCGGAGACGGCACCGCCTCTGAACGAGGTTACGAGGGCCTCGTTCAATGAGCGCCTGGCAGCCGCTGCGGTTCTGATGTTGGAACGAACGCTGACGTACATGCCGATGTAGCCCGATGCGGCGGAAGCCATTGAGCCGACGAAGAACGACAGTCCGACCCAAGGCCTCGGCGATATCAGAGCCGCGATGATGAACGCCAGTATGATGCTTATCACGATGATTGTCGTGTACTGCCTCTTCATGTAGGCCATTGCGCCCTGTCTGATGGCGGTCCCTATCTCCTGCATCTCGGGAGTCCCTAGGTCCTTCCTGAAGACGTACCAGGTCAGATAGCCCGCAAAAGCCAGGCCTACCACCCCCGCTATGGGGATGATCAAGGTGATGTCCATTGTTCCCCTCTCCAAATCACTTTGTGCGCGGATTATGGTCCAGATATATATGCGTTGCCAAACCTGAACCAGGGGGAACACCGATGAGCTCGGTCATCACCAGCGCTTCGGGTGGACAATTCGAAATGGTGTTCCGAAAAACGCAGCGGCCGAGCCACGGGAGGAGAGACGATGACGCGACGAGCGACTATCTCTCTATCAGCGTCTCGACGTATCTCACGAACCCGAGCTTCTGGATCTTGTCCGCGATCTGGCCCACCTTCTCGAGGCCGGGGACATCCAGGAATGCCACATAGTCGTAGTGGCCGAACACCAGGAACCCGTCCATGACGCCAGGGATCTTGTTGATCTTCGATGCGTCGTCGAAGGTCTGCGGCTCGAGCATCACGAGGACAACTGCCTTAACCATGTCCCCCACCTCACGCCACCGGGGCTTCCGGGAAGCCCACGAGGGTCTCGACTATCTCGACACCTTCGGCCTTGTAGATGTTGATCCCGATCTCTGCGATCCGCTTCAGGTCGAGGTCCTCCGTCGCGACCGCGACGTCCCACCGGCCATGGACCGGGAATGCATCCTTCACGCCAGCCTGCTTCTTGGCCAGCTCGACCACCTTCTTCGTCTTGAGAAGCCGGCAGTTCACCAGCAAACAAGCCTTCACCATTTGCTAACCCCCTTCGAGTGATGACGCAACGAAATTACACCTTATATAGTCTTCTCAGAGCCACGCGCGCACTGGTCGGCAGGTCGGCGGCTACTCCATGAGCAGGACGTGCTTCTCGACGAAGTGGTGCGGGTGATAGCCCTCTTTCGCGCGCCTCAGGCCCGGCTCCCCGACATCCTGCTCCCTGTTGACGAACTCGTAGCCCTTGAGCGCGTTCGAGCAGAACTGCTGGTTTATGAACGGGTACATGCCACGCATCGCCGGGTTCGCCTTCTCGAAATGCACGACGGCCGTGTTCGAGTTGAGCCTCTCCCCAATCGTCAATGCCTGGATCCTTCCGTCGACCAAGGCGACCCCGCCGAAGAATCCCAGCTCGTCCAGGTGCTCGAGCGCTTCCCTGAGCGCCCGGTCCTCGGCCGACGAGAACCTTTCCAGGGTGCAGTGTTTCATGTCGCACCAGTTGTCCTCGAGCTCGAGGCACTCCCTCTGGTGTACCTTCGTCATCGGCTCGTACCTGGGCGCGAGCTGCGATGTTGCCTTCCCGAGCTCCTTCCGTTGGGTGTGATAGCTCGGCCCCTGGAGTCTCGCCAGGTCGTCGACGCGGTAGACGTAGTCCCACTCGTCCCGCACCGGGACGGGGGCCAGGCCTGAGAGCTTCAGCCTGCCCACATCTGGCTCCACGATGCCGTACACCCCCTTGAAACCCGAAACCGCGAAGAACCTCATCTCGCGCATCCCGACGATCATTGAGACCGCATCGGGGCCGATCGGCGCCAGGATTATCCTTCCGAACTTCGGCTTGAACCAGGAGAATATCATGTGGCCGTCCATCTGGGACAGCTCGGACCGTCCTTCGTACCCTCTCCACGCGTAGATCGAACCGAACGTGAGCTCCGAAATCTCAGTGGGGTATCTCGCGAAGAGCTGGTCCATGATCGGGCGGTCCGCCAGCGTCATGGTCCGGAAGCCCGGCAGCTCGGGCACGCCCACAAATGTCATGATCCGCCGCCTCGGGGGCGTCAGCCCCCACACGCGCATCGCGCGCGCGTCTAATAAGCTGACCCCTGTTTCTCGTCCCTAGTACCATCAGCAAAAGCATTATCATCCCCAAGACAAATATAAAAGTGCTAGGTGACAGCCAATGGGTTCTCAGGAGGTCAGTCCGACCAAGAGAAAGGAGTTCCAGAAGAGAACCGATGACGACATCGACTCGTTCCTCGCCAGGAAGGATTTCTCGAAGTCCAGCTCGACCGAGGGTGCGACATCGGCGGCTTCGACGCCCGCCGTCGGCAAGAAGGACGCGGTGAAGGAGCCAGCGCCCACGCCAGCCCCCAAGGAGCCGACGGACCAGGAGCACGAGGACCAGATACGGGCCGCGAGGACCAGCAGGGCCGAGCACGAGGCGTATCATGATGTCGCCGTCCTGCGCAAGAAGGCGCATGCGCTTAGCCACAAGGCTGCGAAGTTCTACCACAAGCACAAGGCGAACGATGCGAAGGCCCAGAAATGCTCGGAGAAGGCCGTCGCGTTCAGGGAGAAGGCCGGGTCCAGAAGGGAGAGGGCCAAGGATTTCATGGCCAGGGCAAAGGAGTACGAGTCAGAGCTCGAGTCCGCTGCGAAGGGCGGCGCGGACCTCAGCCCCGAGTCCCTGAGGACGCGGGTCGCATCGATGGAGAGGAAGTCCGCGAAGGAGGAGGAGCTCGCCAGGAAGAACGAGGCCAAGGCGGCCGCGCAGACAGAGAAGGCCGCCAAGTACAAGACGAGGTCTGCGAAGTTCCTCGAGTTGAACAAGATCAACGAGAGCGACGCCCAGAGGTTCACCAGGCGCGCCGACAACCTCGAGAAGGCAGGTCCCTAGACCTCTCGTTCCTTAGGGCTCGACCAGTGGAGCATGGTCGGCTCCTCGGACAGGAGCAGCTCATCAGCGGTGCTCTCACCCTTGGCCTTGATGAGCACCCTCAGCCGACCGTCCTGAAGCATCACCTGAGCGCTCTCGACCGCCGACCTGTATGTCGCCACCATCTTCCCGCCGACGGAGACGACTTTGCTCTCCTCGTCAAGCATTCCGGCGTCCTTGAGCACACGTATCCGCCTGTAGCACGCAGCGATCGGTATCCCCAGGGTGTCGCTGAGCTCGATCGCGTTGAGCGCCTTCGGGCTCGTTAGCTGGAGTATCCGCGACGAGTATTCATCGAGCAGCAGCCGGAATGTGTCGAATGTGTCCATGTGTTCGTATCTCCTCATGTGCTTGACGCGGTCTTCGCATCATTGTCCCGCTCGGTCCCGACCTGGCCTCCGCAGTTGAGCCTGAACGTGAGGCGCTCGAAGCTCAGCTTCCTGGCGAGCCTCTGCAGGCAGTTCAGCTCGCCGCTCTCGACGTCGAGGTGCATGTAGACCACATTGCCGTCCTGGATGACGGGCTCGACATTCTTGTCGGGGTCCGCGGGATCCTCCGCACGGACCAGCTCGTCACACTCGGGGCATCTGCCTCCAGCCAGCTTCACCCGCTCGCCGCAGGCTGGGCAGAGCATCTCGACAGAAGAGTCACCATCGAACTGCATGTCAGCGAACAGGCTCACGATCCCCAGGTCAGGCGAGCCAATCTTCGTCCCGCAGATGGGGCATCTATCGGTCAGGAACCCTATCAGCGTCCCGCAGCCGGAGCACTCGATGTCCCTGCCGGCCGGGCATTCTAGCTTGTCGCGGTCGATGGTCCCAGCACCCTTCGCGACCTCGATCGGATGGCTGTCTGAGAGCTGCCGCTCGACCTTCGGCATCGACTTTACCACTCGGACCCTGCGCTTCTTGCCGCCATCTCCGGGAGCGAGTGCTGAATCCCTCTCGGGCTGCCCGTTGCCGGCCATACGGCTGTTCCTCTCTAGCGATGATGCGCACGTTCTCATCGACCCCGTCCTCATATACCCCTATCGGCCCAGTAATCATGGCTGATAACCTCTCCCGAGGCACCTGGCCCGTCTGGATCCCGCGGCGTAATCTGAAGAGCGGCAGCCTCGGATGCTGACGAGCAAGACACTCGTAGGGCGGCTCGCGGGAACCGCCAAATGAGTCAGGACGGCCGCCCGGGCGCGAACCGCACAGCTCGGAACTAGAGCCTCCGCCCGAGAGGCGCCAGCCACAGAAAAAGATATAAACACGACCTATTATTGTCCTCTCAACCCAGACTGCAATTGTTCTGAAGGCGTTGTTGTATGACGGAGCCCGAGCTGATTGGAGACCTCGAGGAGAAGCGCGCCAGGCACAATGCCGACGCCGAGAGGCACAAGAAGCTCAGGGACGAGCTGAACGACAAGACCAAGAGCTGGGCCGAGAAGAGGGACGAGCTAAACGCGAAGGTCAGGACCCTGATCGACGAGGCCAACCTCAAGAGGGAGACGAGGGACAAGCTGAACGCCGAGGTCAGGGAGGCGAAGGCGAAGAGGGACGAGTGGAACAGGAAGTTCAACGAGCTCAGCGACAAGGCGATGGTCCTGAGGCGGGAGAAGATGCCGAAGAGCGGCCTCTCCATCAGGAAGTTCAAGGCGGAGCTGAGGGCCCTCGAGAAGAAGCACATGACCTCGGTCATGAGCGCCGAGAAGGAGAAGGCGCTGATGAAGGAGATGTCCCAGCTCGACGCGAAGATCAAAGAGATGGAGAAGGAGATCGAGCAGTTCTCCGAAGTTCGACAGGCGGAGAAGGAAGCCCACGAGGCCAAGGACAGCGCCGAGAACTTCCACAAGCAGGTCTCGGAGCTGGCCGAGAAGGCCCAGTCGGAGCACGATGCGATGCTCAAGCTCTACGAGGAGGCCGACAGGGTCAGGAAGGAGGCGGACGCCGCCCAGGAGCAGTTCATCGAGGCGAAGCTGGCGGCGGACGAGCAGCACAGGGAGCACATAGAGCACATCCGCCAGGTCCACGACTTCGACAAGATCATATCCGGCATCCGGGACAAGACGAAGAAGACCCGCAAGGACGAGACCTCGGTCAAGAAGGAGGCGGAGGAGATCTTCGAGAAGTTCCGGAGCGGCGAGAAGCTGAGCACAGAGGACATCATGGTCCTTCAGAAGTCAGGATACATGTAGGTGCACAGGCAGCACATGAAAGGCAGGGGTGCGCCAGTACGGGAATCAACTCTTCCGCGTATATAGCCTGGACGGGCCGGGTGGCCGGCTCGGGCCTACTGGCGCCATATTTAAGTCGTCCTTCGATAGGTATATATAGTGCACCACCAATATATCATCCGGGAAATTTTGGGCTAGTTGTTAGAGTGCATCCCATCCCTTCTGACAAGGCTAGCCCTTCCCTTCCCTTTTTTTGTCAGGTCGAGCTGGATTGCACAATCTATTTATCGCATAGTTTTGCTAGCCCGGAGTGAGTGAACCATGGTCCTTGAAGGTCTCGGCCAGTCCCTGAGGAACGCGATCAAGAAGATAGCGAACGCGTCCCATGTCGACCAGAAGCTGGTCAAGGAGGTCGTCAAGGACATACAGCGCGCGCTCCTCCAGGCGGACGTCAACGTCAAGCTCGTGCTCGAGATGACGAAGAACCTCGAGCAGAGAGCGCTCACGGAGAAGCCCCCGGCGGGCATGAGCTCCCGGGAGCACGTCATCAGGATAGTCTATGAAGAGCTCGTCAAGATCGTCGGGAAGCCGAAGGAGATCCCGGCGAAGCCACAGCGGATACTCATGGTGGGCCTGTACGGGCAGGGGAAGACCACCACCGCGGGCAAGCTCGCCCGGGACCTGCACAAGCGGGGGATGAAGGTCGGGCTCGTCGCGGCCGACGTGCACAGGCCGGCGGCGTACGACCAGCTCTCGCAGATCGGCAAGAAGATCAATGTCCCCGTCTTCGGAGACCCCAAGGAGAAGAGCGCTGTCAGGATCGCGAAAAAGGCCCTGCAGGAGTTCGACGGGTTCGATGTCATCATATTCGACACTTCGGGCAGGCACGCGCTCGAGCCGGACCTCATATCCGAGATCAAGGAGGTAGCGAAGGCGGTGGACGCGGAGAACAAGCTGCTCGTGCTCGACGCGCAGACGGGTCAGCAGGCCGGGCCCCAGGCGAAGGCGTTCCACGACGCCGTGGGCCTGACCGGGGTCATCCTGACGAAGATGGATGGCACGGCGAAGGGCGGCGGCGCGTTGAGCGCCGTCGCGGAGACCGGCGCTCCGATCTCGTACATCGGGGTCGGGGAGCACCTCGAGGACCTCGAACGGTTCGACCCTGACAGGTTCATAAGCCGGCTGCTCGGCATGGGGGACATCAAGTCCCTGATAGAGAAGGCCTCGGAGGTCATGGACGAGGAGAAGGCCGAGGAGGTCGCCCGGAAGGTCATGTCGGGCAAGTTCACGCTCAAGGACATGTACGACCAGATGGAGATGCTCCAGGGCATGGGCCCTCTGAAGAAGCTCGCGTCGCTCCTGCCAGGGCTCGGGGACAAGCTCGCGGACCAGGACATGGAGGCCACCCAGGAGCGCCTCGAGAGGTTCAGGGTCATAATGGACTCCATGACCGAGGAGGAGCTCGAGAACCCGAGGCTCATCAAGTCCTCGAGGGTCATGAGGATAGCCAGGGGGAGCGGGACCCAGCCAAGGAATGTAAGGGAGCTCCTGAAGCAGTACGAGATGTCCAGAAAAGCAGTCAAAGGGTTCATGGGCAACCGCAAGATGCGCAGGCAGCTCATGAAGCAGTTCAAGGACGCCGACATATCGGCCAAGGATGCGTGACCCCGATGCGGAGGTACATCGTCCTCGGGCACAGGGCGATCACATCGGCGGACTTCAAGCTCGACGACCTGAGCGGCTCCACTGGCCGGCTCGATATCCTGCTTAGGTGCGTCAACTCGGCGTTCTTCCTGTCCCACGGCGTCAGACGCGACGTCGAGATAACGCTCATGCTCTTGGGAGAGCCGAACCCCCCGAAGACCATAAGGATCGACGGGAGCGAGGTGAGGTACCTCAACCCCGACGAGCGCAGCACCGCCGCCCTCATCAGGAACGCCCTCATGCAGAAGGGGGAGGGGGAGAGGCGCTGCTCCCCGGGCATCTATGTCTCAGAGCGGAGCTACCAGGACGTGCTCTCGAACCTGTCCAAGGAGTCGAAGATATTCTACCTGAAGGAGGACGGGGAGGACATAAGGACGGTCGCTTTCCCCAAGGACTGTACGTTCGTGCTCGGGGACGACCAGGACCTGACGGCGGCCGAGGAGGAGATTCTCATGGCGTACGAGCCGAAGAAGCTCTCGCTGGGGCCCATCAGCTATCACGCTGACCACTGCATCACGCTCGTGAACAACGAGCTCGACAGAAAGACGGCTCACTGAGCCTCGCCGGGCGGCTGCGGGATCACCACTGGCATCTCGAAGGTGTCGCCGTTCTCCGGCTCGGTATCGTACCTGACGGCGAACTTGCCGTTGTTGAACCTGATGGTCGCTGAGCGGAGCTTGCACTTGTAGAGCCTGACCTTCCGCCCCTTGTAGACCTCCTTCTCGCGGTCTACCCCTATCAGCCCAGCCTCCTCGAGCTCGTGGATCCGCCTGTAGCACGCGGCGATGGGTATCTGGCAGATCCGGCTCAGCTTCTGGGCCGACATCGGCGAGGAATAGGTGCTCACGAGGATCTTCTGGGAATAGTCATCTGCCAGAAGCCGCGAGACCTCCTTGGTCTTGTACTCGGGGGGCATCATGCTCGCATTGAAAGATGTGCCAGGGCCTTTAAACGACTTACCGTCAGGTTATCAGGCCTGATAACGCATGATTGGCGCAGGGGAGGCGACTCAGGAAAGGATTAATTGCCGCAGACATATCCCCTAGCTGGGTGCACCAATGCCAGTATGTCCGCTCGACTTCAGGTACGGCCGCCCTGAGATGAAGGCCATATTCGACGAGGAGACGCGGCTCCAGAAGCTCCTCGATGTCGAGGCGGCGCTCGCTCAGGCACAGGCCAAGGTCGGCAACATCAAGCATGAACACGCGGACATCATCAAGAAGACCGCCTCGACGAGGTTCGTCAAGATCGACCGTGTACGAGAAATCGACCAGAAGATAAACCACGAGATCACGGCGATCATCAGGGCGCTGAGCGAGCAGTGCGGCGAGAGCGGGAAGTACATCCACATAGGCGCGACCTCGAACGACATACTCGACACCGCCCAGGCCCTCCAGATCAAGGACGCGATCGCGGTCGTGGGCAAGGACCTCGAATCCTTGAAGAAGACCCTCGCGAAGCGTGCGAAAGAACACCGGGACACCATCATGGTCGGGCGGACGCACGGCCAGTATGCGCTGCCTATCACGTTCGGCCTGAAGCTCGCGAACTTCGCCCTCGAGGTGGATAGGCACGAGCAGAGGCTCGCGGAATGCTCCCGCAGGATACTCGTCGGCAAGATGAGCGGAGCTGTGGGCACTGGTGCCGGGTTCGGGCCGAAGGCGCTCGACATCCAGAAGGAGGTCATGCACCAGCTCGGCCTAGGAGTCGAGGAGAGCCCCACGCAGATCGTCGCTCGGGACAGGTACGTCGAGCTCATGTCCGTGCTCGCGAACATCGCGACGAGCGTCGAGAAGTTCTCGACCGAGATCAGGAACCTGCAGAGGAGCGAGATCGCAGAGGTCTCAGAGTTTTTCGACGAGAGCGTCCAGGTGGGGAGCTCGACCATGGCGCACAAGAGGAACCCCGTGACTGCGGAGAACGTCTGCGGGCTTGCCAGGATAGTCCGGGGGTTCATGACCCCGACCTACGAGAGCGCCATACTGTGGCACGAGAGGGACCTGACTAACTCGTCCGCTGAGAGGTTCTTCGTGCCGCACTCGTTCATACTGCTCGACGACATGCTCGCGAAGATGGACGACCTCTTCTCGAAGCTCGTCGTCAACGCCGACACGATGCAGAGGAACCTCGCGCGGGCGGGAAGCGTGATTATGGCCGAGTCGGTCATGATGTCTTTGGTGGGCAAGGGCATGGGCAGGCAGGACGCGCACGAGCTCATCAGGAAGTGCAGCATGGAGTCGCAGCGGGCGTGCGAGGACTTCAAGAGCAATCTCATGAAGAACAAGAGCGTCACTTCGCTCCTGTCCGAGAAGGAGCTTGATGCCGCCCTCGATGCGCGGTCCTATCTAGGAAGCACAGGCCAGACCGTCGACAACATACTGAGGATTGTTGGTTAGCCAAAGATAGAAATATCAAAGGCCGTCTCACGACCATCGAACGGGCCCTTAGATCAGTGGAAGATCGCTTCCTTCGCAAGGAAGAGGCCGTGGGTTCAAATCCCACAGGGTCCATCTAATTCTTGACTGCTAATATACTCTCAGAAAAGGCAATATGGTAGGAAAGGTGATTCCAGACGGGGACCGCGAGGCGATGAAAGAAGAGAATGACGAATTGCGCGGACTGCTCTCAGCCGCTCCCAAATGGACGAGGAGGCAACCATCAGGTCGCGGGCAACAATTAGCATCGCACTCCTTTCGCGCGGCGTCAACGAAACCGTTGAAGCAACATTGGCGCATCCTTCTTGCAGCCGCCATTCTTGTGGCGCTACTCTCGGCCTGTGCCCTGGCACCAATATCGCATCTAGATAGGGCGATCCGAGCAAGGACTTCGAATGCGACGATTGAGATCATCGACAGCCTCGGGGATGTGGGCAAGGAGAACAGTATGGCGGTTGACTCGAACAACAATATCCATATTGCCTATTCGGACAACACCAAAGAACTTCTGAAATATGCCGTAAACGAAGGAGGCTCGTGGGTGACTTCAATTGCAGATAGCACCGGTAGACCTACTGGAGACCCCTCTCTTGCTGTAGATTCGAACAACAAAGTACATATCAGCTACTACGACGTCACGAACTACGACCTCAAATACGCAACCAATGTGGGAGGCTCATGGACCAACTGCACTCTCGATAGTACGGGATGGGTGGGCTTTTTTTCCTCCGTAGCCGTCGACTCGCACAACAAGATTCACATCAGCTACATAGATTATACGAACGACGCCCTCAAATATGCCACAAACGCCGGGGGGACGTGGTCAACCTGTTTCATTGACAACAAGATCCTTGAGGGCTTTCCTCCATATTGGCGCAATGCGGGAGCTTTGTACACATCGATTGCTATTGACTCGAACGACAAGATTCATATCAGCTACATGACCAGCAGCACCGCAGATCTGAGGTACGCGACGAACGCCGGGGGCTCATGGACCAACTGCACTGTCGACAGCGAAGGCTACACGGGTCATTGCAGCTCCATAGCTCTTGATTCGCACGACAAAGTTCACATCAGCTACTATGATGAAACCAGTGGCAATCTCAAGTATGCCACGAACGCCGGAGGCTCATGGACGAATTGTAGCATCGACAAGATAGGTAGTCTAAGCACATGGACCTCAATAGCTGTTGATTCCAATGACCATATACACATAAGTTACTACACGATCACAAACGGTGACCTAAGATACGCTACGAATGCGGGAGGGTCGTGGGCAACGACAGCCGTCGAAAGCGTAGGCGATGTCAGTGCCGATCTCGCTCATACCTCTGTTGTAGTGGACCACCTTGACATCGTCCATATCAGCTACTACAATTATGCGAACGGCGACCTCAAGTACGCCACCATTGCAGCTGAGATTCCCGAATTCGACGAGGGTGGCCTCCCTTTCATCGTCATGGCGATGGCGAGCACCCTGATTGTCCTTGGCCGGAGAGATTCGTTACTACGCACCAAGTGAGGGGTGCGGTGAAGCCCGCTTGCACAGAGAGACGAATACTCACATGCGGGAGCATCTGCGTTCTTCCAGGCTTAATCGACATAGTGATATGAGGCGAGAAAAAGGGAACAGGTTTAGTCATCACTAGATATTTCTCCTCGGCGTCGGGGCTAGCGCCGCAATAAGGGCATTTTGGACATCACGCCAGCTAGTTTCGTGCTCCCTCATCCCACAGGGTCCACCATTGATTCTCGGAAAAGACCTCTATGTTGAAGTGTCCCCGCGCCTACTCTGAATCTCGTTTCTTGTTCTTTTGATTTGCCTCCTCTTCGGCGGTTCAAGGGGTTTCGGACATGCCTCTATTCGCGGTCAAAGCCGCACTAATGTGACTTCGTCCCTTGTCAGGGATTTGCCCCAATCCATAGGACGCACTCGAAGTGCACTCTTTTCCCGGGGTCCATCTCCGTGACGGTTACGGTTTGGTCTTTCGACTGTTCGCCATCCGCGCTCGACTTGGGGACAATTTCATCATAACATCTATGGGGGAGGAAAGGCGATTGAGGACAGGGTGAGAGGAATGGCCGCGGATCAGGATAGACCGATACAGTCAGGGGTATCGCGCAAGTCAAGGGCTTCGAAATCGATCTTGGTCGCTGGCCTGTTGCTCACGATAGTCGGCGTCTCCGGATTTGCATCACTCTCCCTTCCCGAGAGCGGAACAGCGCTATTGACAAGTGAGACCTATGTCAGACTGGACGGACGCTACTTTGGCGACGTATCAGGAAGCTACTCCTCCCTGCAAGACCTGGACATCGGTTTCTGCGTGTGCGACCAGCACGATTGGGACATTGGGCGAGCTGACTCCATGTTGACGAGCTACTCAAGTCACGGGGACCCAACTGAGTTCGCGGCATCCCTGCCCGCTTCCCAGGCGTACTATCTGTACTTCTTCTATGTCACCCCTCTGCCCAATCAGACCTACTACGACGGCTATGGCCCTCCCATCGTCGAGCTTCACTGGCACATCTGGGGACCATCTGCGGAGTACTCTCTGGTGTTTGGCGCCTCTGTTTTGTTTGGGGTCGCCGCAATCATCTACGGTGATCATGCTGGTCAAAACCGAATCGGCGGAGCCATATACAGCGGCTGGAAGAGGGAAGGTGTGTGAGCAGGGTATTCCAGCCGCCTTCTAAGGATGCGATTTCTGACAGGTCACGTAATATCTTGAGCAGAGCCAGTATTCTTCGTGTGGCCAAATCCCCAACCTCCAAAGCCATTCACTGAAGAGAACACAGAGCATCGTAGGAAATCGCATATTC
>JAJYIS010000149.1 GCA_021789945.1 Thermoplasmata archaeon
CAGTTCGTCGTCGACGACTTCCAGGCGGGCGCTGGCACTTCGTTCAACATGAACTTCAACGAGGTCATCGCGAACAGGGCCCTCGAGCTGATCGGGAAGAAGCGCGGGGCGTACTCGATCATCAACCCGAACGACCACGTGAACATGGCCCAGTCGACGAACGACACCTACCCGACGGCCATGAGGCTCTGCATACTCATCATCGCCCAGGACCTCCTGGACAAGCTGGACAGCCTCAGGCAGGCCTACGTGAAGAAGGGCATGCAGTTCGAGCGGGTGCTCAAGTCCGGCAGGACCCACCTCATGGACGCCCTCCCCGTTACGCTGGGCCAGGAGTTCATGGCGTACTCGGTCGCCATCAAGAAGGCCAGGGACCAGCTCAAGGAGAAGCTCAAGCTGCTCGAGGAGGTCCCCCTCGGTGCGACGGCCGTGGGCACCGGGGCGAACACGCATCCCGACTACCAGATGATGGTCGTCAAGCACCTGAGGGACATCACGGGCCTCAACCTCATCGAGGCCGAGGACCCGCGCGAGGCGCTCCAGAGCAGGCTCGACTTCTCGATGATCTCGGGAGGGCTGAAGGCGCTCGCGCTCGAGCTCATCAGGATAGCGAACGACCTCAGGCTCATGAACTCCGGCCCGACCACCGGATGGGGGGAGATACGCCTTCCGGCCACGCAGCCCGGGTCCTCCATCATGCCGGGCAAGGTGAACCCGGTCATGGCCGAGTGCATGGACATGATCTGCTTCCAGATCATGGGGAACGACATCGCGGTGTCGATGGCCGTCCAGGCGGGCCAGATGGAGCTCAACGTCATGAACCCCGTCATGATACACAACATACTCGAGTCGATGGTCCTACTGAACAACTACATCCCCGTGTTCATCGAGAAGTGCATCTCCGGCATCGAGGCCGACGAGGCCAAGTGCAGGAGCTACCTCGAAAAGAACCCGTCCATCGCGACCTTCCTGGACACACACATCGGCTACGCGCAGTCCGCGGAGATCGCCAAGGAGGCGCTCAGGCGGAACATGTCCGTCAAGGACCTCGTCATCGAGAAGGGGATCCTGACGCCGGAGCAGGTCGAGCGCATATTCGACTGGGAGTTCCTCATCGGGAGGAAGAAGTCGGACAAGAAGTAGCTCGGCCCAGTTCGGTCTGTTTCTCAATCGGGCCACGGGCTGTATTCAGTCTTCCCAGCTTCGGTGAAGATGTGCGCATGCAACCTCCACAGGGCTACGAGGAGCACCGGTGCAAGCATGATGCACAGAGGGGTCATCAACGATGCGAAGAAGGGCCCTGCGCTGACCGCGACCTGCCACCATATCAGGTTCCCCACGGCCATCGCTGCGGCCGGGACGATGTTCAGCTTCCAGTCGATTCTGAGGAGAAGGGATGACGACAGGTATATCGATGCGAAGATGAGCCCTGCTGCGGCAGTCCAGTTGATGATGTCGTAGTAGAACACGTACCCCAGCGGATACCTGGCGAGCAGCAGCGTGAAGTCGATCAGCACCCCGAGCGTGGCCACTATGAGCGCCACTCCGATGACCGCTGAAAGGAATGCCGTGCTCCTCCGAGGGAGCTCGCCCACATTCTCCCTGGAGAAGTAGAATATCGCCAATAGAGCTGCACAGAACCAAGAGAAATCGACTGGAAGGTTTAACAGGAATATTGAGATGAACATCATGTTGAAGTCATCGTACCAGCTCTCTGTCCCCATCGGGTTCGCGGACGCGTTCAGGGAAATTGCCACCAAGAGAATCATAATCATCAGACTCTTCGTGGTCAACCGTCCCGACCTATCGATGTGCATTCGCGTTCCTCCTCCTTAGGCCGATGACCGCCACTGCCATGGCAGCGCATGCGGGAATGACGACTCCGAAAAGCAACAGCCTTCCGCTTGTTTCGTCTATGACTCTGTAGCTATCCGTCCACACGTTGTCCGTCCAATCGCTGTCATAGTAGTCATACACAGGGGTTTTGGCGGTGTTCCCATCGATTGTCACATCCCTGCAGCCTCTGAGGTATACACCGCTATAACTGGCAGCCACAGAGTTGCCCGTGATCCTTGAGTCAGTGACGCCGCGGGCGTAGACGCCGTATTCATAGTTCCGGATTATGTTGCCAGTCGCGGTCACCGCAGTGCTATCTAGTATCTCGATCCCGGAGAATGTTGTCAAATCGAGTGCGTATAGATTGTTGGAGGCGACGGTGATGTTGCTCGAGTCCGAGATGTGAATCGCCGTATGGAACCCATTCACATCGCATCTATCGATCATGCCGTTGGACGCGCCACTAATATCAATCCCGTTCCACCCCAGGTCCGCCATGTTCGACGGATTCACCCAGATCTTGGATAATCTGAAGAACGCCGTTGTGTTCTCTATGTGGATTGGAGGGGTCAACCCATCCGGGGTCCAGACTATGCATGAGGCGAGCACATATGGATGGTCCCATGTTCCCTCGCCTTTCCAGAAGCTATTGTTCGCCGAGAACCCGCTGTCGTTTTCAATCCAGACGCCTCCACTGATCGTAAAGTAGATCGTGGGGCCAGTAGGGACTGGGTTCGCCCGGGCAATAGAAACGGGACTGAATGCGACAACTAGGATGGCCATCGCCACCAACGCTATGAGACGCGCACCCACGGAAAGGATAATCGCATCCGCTCGGATTAAGGATTTGTCTGAAAGCGCTTGCTGGCGCCTATTCACGCTGGCGGCATATCTATAAATATCGTGGCCTCTGTTTTATCCGAAGCCCTTAGCACTAGAGACTCGCGCAGGGGGTGTGTTTCATGGATTGGGGTTTGCAGAACAGGATATCGAGGATCAT
>JAJYIS010000150.1 GCA_021789945.1 Thermoplasmata archaeon
GCAGGTCTATCTCGGGGACGCCGTCGACGAGCGTTATCACGGCGTCCGGGCAGTACTTCCAGCAGATGGTGCACTTCTTGCACTTCGCCTTGTCCACGACCGGCTTCATGACCCGCCAGAACCCTGTCAGGTTCATCGTGCTGGGCGTGTCCGCAACCGGCGTGATCGGCAGCTCCGCGTAGCTCTTCGTCACCGTACCAACTCCGTGGTCTTGTCGAATGCCTCTCGCGCTGCCGCGACGTTCTCCTCCTCCTTCGCGGGGGCAAGCTCGCGGATGCTCTCGAGTATCGAGTCCAGCGAGACGAGCTCGCACATCTTCGCGAAGCCGCCCATGATCGCCGTGTTCACGATCGGGGCGGTCCGGGAGCCGATCCCGTGGCTGGCGGCGATGGATGTTGCATCGAGCACGAAGTATCTGAACTCCTTCGGAAGGCTCTCCGGCTTCTTGCCCTCCGGGTGGTTCAGGAGGACGCGCCCGCCAGCCTTGAGCCCTTCGAGCACATCGACCCCCTTCAGGAGGGAGTTGTCGAGCACGACGACGTAGTCCGGCTCGTAAATGCTCGACTTCAGGCGGATCGGCTCCTTGTCGATCCTCGCGTATGCGGTCACCGGGGCACCTCTGCGCTCCACGCCGAAGAACGGGAACGAAGCGACCTCGAAGCCCATCTTGAAAGCAGCCCTGGCCAGGACCTCGGAGGCGACCACCACCCCCTGGCCCCCCCTCCCATGGAACCTGACCTCAATCAACGGGGACACCGTTTCGGATATTATGAGTCTGACGTATTAAGGATTCACCGAGCTACCAGCAGCATGGGATTCGCGAGCGGCTCTGGCCCTTTCGCTCCGACGAGCGACATCGGCACGCATTTACATACTCGGCCCGCGTTCCTTTTCCTCCGTGAAGGGCCCGTTCATCGCGCTCCACGCGAGGACATTCTGCCACGCGACAGAGAGCCTCGACAAGGTCCGACTGGCTCTCGCCTCGGCCATCGGAGAGGCCGATGTCAAGGTCGTGAGGAGCGAGGGCCATCACGGGAATCCGATCACGGTCCTGGAGGCCACAGTCAAGGACCCCGAAGGCATCGCTGCGTTCTTCGGCCGGATGACGAGGGAGGACATCGAGACTGTGGAACGTCAGCTCAGCGATCGGGTGGACGACAGCTGCGACCTCTTCGTCAGGCTCGACAAGCAGGCGGCGTACAAGGGCGACATCAGGCTCGCGACGAACGCGGACGTCATCTCGGTCCGGTTGAGGGTTAGGGCCTTCCCATCAAGGTGGGAGATCGCCTGCGACGTCGTCAAGGCATTCCTGGAGGAGAAGCTCCAGGAGCGCGGGCCCGAGGACTGACGGGCCCGAGCACGCCAGCTTTTATAATGTCATCATCATCTTCCAGAGACGTTGCAGATGCAGGGGTAGCCAAGCCTGGCCAACGGCGCAAGGCTTAGGACCTTGTCCAGCAGTGGTTCCGCGGTTCGAATCCGCGCCCCTGCACCATCTGGCCCATCGGCAGCATGGGACGATGGGGAGAAACAATGAAGACCCGGACAATCAAGCAGAAGGCATGGTTCAACACGACGCCAAACGAGATCTACGAGTTCCTCATGGACTCGAAGAAGCACAGCAAGCTCGGCGGCAAGTGCGAGATCAGCGGGAAGGTCGGCGGGAAGTTCAGCATCTCCGACGGATACATCGTGGGGGAGAACATCGACCTTGTCAAGAACGAGAAGATCGTCCAGAAGTGGCGCGCATCTGAGGACTGCTGGCCAGAGGACCACTACTCGATCGTCACCTTCAAGCTCACGCCCATAAAGGGGAAGGAAGGGACAGGCTTGTCATTCACGCAGACCGGGGTGCCCGTGGAGTGCGGAGACCGATTCGATACCGGCTGGAAGGAGTACTACTGGAAGCCGATGAAGGAACTCCTCGAGAAGTGAGGGCTGCATCCGCGTGCGATGCGCCTGGCGCCGCGGCACTCAGTCACTTTCCCTCCAACGCCGAGAACAGCTCGCACCCGGCCTCGAACTCAGCCTCCGAGAGCCATTTCCTGTACCGGTCCTCTGGGAAGCATCCTCTCTGCTTGCCATTGGGCCTGAACCACTTGCAGCCTCTGCAGGTCCTTCCCGAGCGCCTGCGGAGACCCGCGAGCACGATCAGCTCTTCCCTCGTGTACTCCGCGCCTCTTGTCGTGCTCTTCTCGTCCACGCCACAACATGGGCCACCCCGGATATCTTGCTTTACGCCGCCCTGCCGGATGGAAATAAATACCCCTGGGGCCTACACCAGGCTCGTGAAGTATCTCTACTGTCCCAAGTGCAAGGACCTCAGGGTGAAGGCCTGGTACACCTTCGGCGACAAGTGTCCCGTCTGCTTCAGCGACGCCACCGCCGTGAAGGTCCCGAACACTTGGCTCACATACCTGCAGTACTCGCTCTATGTCATCGTGCCAGCGCTCATCGTGATCTACCTCATGCACGACGACCGGCAGTACCTGTACTTCGCAGTCATCCTCGTGGTCGTCATGATGACCATCTCCTGGATAGAGTTCGGCCGAGGACGGGACTACGCTCGAGCGAAGGTCAAAATGACCGCGGGCAACCTAGAGTCCTTCAGGAAGAAGGGCTGGGGCTAGGGTCAGCCGGACGACGACCTCGGTCCCCTGGCCGAAGGGGAGGGTCGACGAGCTGGCGAACACGTTCTCTGCGGCTCCCGTCCCGCTGGACACCGAGAAGTTCTCGACATATCCGGCTTCCGTAATCACCCAGACAGTCAGGCACGGGCAGTAGAACGGCCCGCACA
>JAJYIS010000049.1 GCA_021789945.1 Thermoplasmata archaeon
CGTCACGGCCTCTTACAAGCGGCCGAGGGAGCTGAACTGGGTGATAGGCGTGCTCCTGCTCGCAGTGACCCTGCTGTTCTTCTTCAGCGGCACGATCCTCAAGTGGGACGAGGAGTCCTACCAGGGCCTGAACGAGAACATCACGATCTCGCACTACCTCGGGCCTCTCGGTCTGCCACTGTCTCCCGACCTCGCGTCGAACGTGCCGATGCTCGCAAGGGTCTACGCGCTGCACATCGCGGTGCTGCCGATCCTGATAGGCATCATCGTGCTCGGCCACCTGTTCTATGTCCACAGGTTCAACATCTCGCCCAAGCCCTGGAAGGCCAAGAGGAAGGAGGATGAGAAGGAGGAGCCCAAGGAGCCGTTCACGGTCCACCTCAAAGGCCTCATCACGTACGGCGCGATCATGCTGATCATCGTGGCCATCCTGGCGATCGCGTTCCCAGCGCCGCTCGGGCCGGCGCCGATGGCGGGCATCAAGGACGCGACCCTGCCGCTCTGGCCCCTGCTGCCCCTTACCTCGATCGACGACATGTTCGGCCTCTGGTGGATACTGCCCGCGACGGCGCTCCCGTTCATGTTCCTGCTCGGCCTCCCTTTCATCGACAGGAGCGAGGAGCTGGACCCGAGGAAGAGGATGCTGGTGGTGCTGATATTCGTGGTCGGCGTCGCCATCTTACTGTACCTGATGATCCACGGCATCACGATGTCGCCCGGCAGGACGCTGGTGAGCTAGATGGGCCTGGTCCGGGGCAACCCACCAGTTCTGGTGGCGCTGTTCTTCGGCGCGGCCGTCATCCTCATGGGCGGCCTGTACGCGCTTGTCCCGATCGCAGCGAGGAGCCCGAGCCTCCCGGTGGTGGCCGTCACCGTCGGGCTCGGGGCGTCGATGCTCTTCTGCATGACGGTGCTCGGGCGCATCTTCTGGGTGCTCGCGCGGAACACCTACGGGAAGGGCGCGGCCAAGGCGTCGGGCAAGCAGTGACCGGGATCGGATCCCGCGGCCGGAGCCCAAGCGAGGGTCAGAAGACGATTCAGGAGCTGGCATGCTTCAGAAAAAGGGGGGAGGAAGGGGTTTTGTGGGATGGGACGTTCCTCAGCCGGTTACCTGGGGGGAGGAATAGTTGCCCGTGCAGTTGGAGGGACAATTGCACTGCATCTCTGGCCTCGGCCCGCCCATTCCCGGAGGACCGGATCTTCCCGGCCCTCCTCCGCGGTGCCCTGCCTGCGGTAGGTTGAACGAGATGCCGTAGCCGTTGAGCGTCTGGACCAGCTGGTCCTGCAGGCTCTTGAGCTCGGTCATCTGTGCCGCTGTCGAGTTGCGGATCTCATCGAAGGTCGCACCCTGCTCCCTGAGCTGGTACGCAGTCTCCCGGATCTCGGTCATCTTGTCGTCAATCGCGTTGAACAGGTCGATGACCTGAGCTATCTGCGCATCGGTCAGGTTGTACGACTGCAGGTTCTCGGTGATGTACTGTTCGGTCTGCGCCTCGACCAGCTGCATCGTCGTGTTCATGTCCGTGTCGTTCGCTCTGAGCTCGACCATCATCGCCCTGAGGTCCGCCAGCTGCTGGTCCGTGAGCAGCGGCTTCAGCTCGCTCGTCGTGGTTGTCGTAGTGTCGCCGGCAGTGTCCTGCGCGGACACGACATACGCGAAACCCGCGCCGAGTATGGCAGCCACGGACAAGACGCTCAAGGCAGCCATCCATCTCGCCTTCATCTGTTCACCTTTGCCGCTCATTGCGGCTGTGAACACTATTCGCGGGGGCATATCTAGGGCTTGCCCAGACTCTGGCCCAAATCTCTACCAATTCGCACCAGTATCCTGCTGGCAGGTGCTCACTCGAGGCTTAGATAAATGAGCACCGCCGCGGCGAGCGCGGTGAACACGTCGGGGATGAGCAGGAACGGGCCCGGGCCCGAGATCGGGTATCCGAACAGGGCCGGCAGGACCGGGTTCGAGGTCACCGCGTACACGAGCAGGGCGAGTATCGTCACGATCAGCCCGACCGTGAACCTCGATTTCACGGAGCGGTAGATGTCGATGTAGATCACGAGCAGCGAGATCATCAGGAACAGGTTCACGAACGAGATGATCAGCTTGGCCTTCTGGAGGAGCTCGCTCGGCGGCTGGATGGGCGTGTGGGTGTGGCTGACAGGCCCCTGCCTGAGGGTCGACACGGCGTACCCGATAACGATCCCGGTCACGACCATCGCCCCGACGAGAATCAGCGTCCGTTTCCTGTTCATCCTTTCATCTCCAATCTTCTCGCTCTCACTCCATCTACTTTTTCCCAACTCTCTCCCAAATCTCGAGGAATTCCTGGTAGTTCGCCTCGAACTCCTTGGACAGGAAGTACACCTTGCCGTAGCCGCCGCCCTGCGAGACGATCAGCCTGTTCTCGTCGAGTATCCGCAGGTGATGCTGCACGGTCTTGTAGTCCAGAGAAAGCCTCTCGGACAACTGGTTGGCGTTGCAGGGCGCGTCCTTCAGGGCCCTGAGGATGCTAGCCCTGTTGACCCCTCCCTTGCTGCCGGCAATCAGCCACCAGATTATCCGGTTCATCTTACCTCGTGGAGCAACGCCTTGGGAATCATCAAGCTTTTCCAGAGGTCCTTCGGGAGGTCCGTCCAGCGGCGTTCATCAAGACCTACTTCCGGTCCCGTTCGATCATTCCCATGATGATCATGCTGGCGAGGAGGACCCTGCGGTCGAACTGGGGAGGCATCCGGCTGCAGTCCACTTCCCAGACATCGCCTATGACCTTGAACTGCTGTTTGATCTCGGCGACCTGCTGCCCGTAGAACTCGACGAACACGTGCTCGGGGACGAGGCCGCCGCCCGGCAGGTACTTCCTGGCCAGGCCTCTCCCAGAGGACTCGGCGACCCTGCCGACGCTCTGTCCGTTGAAGTCCAGGAGATGGTACTCGTCCTTTCCGACCTGGGACAGCGCGCTCCTCCTGAGCTTCCCTACCACGACGTCCGTGGCCGAGTCGATGACCGCGAAGGTGCCCCACATATCGACGACCTGCTCTTGCTTTATCCTGAAGAGCTCTGTCGTCATGCGGTCGTCCGTGAAGATCCGGATGTCCTCCTTGATCGCCAAGAGCTTCTGCTTCGTGTAGCCGATCGTGTCGCCCCGCTGGTCCTCGATCCAGTACTGGTTGGTGATGGCGATGACCTTCTTCCGGATCCGGTAGAAGTTCTGGAACCAGATGCTGCTCTGCGCGGCCTGCGGGCGGGCCGCCCCCGGCATCCCCGCCGATGCGGGCAGGCCGCACTTGCTGCAGAACTTCGCGCCTTCTGGCAGGACCTGGCCGCAATTGGAGCAGAATCCCATGGTCTCGTCTACGAGTATGCCCGTCGGCCGGCATAAGCGTTTTCCGGCCGGGGTCCGTCAGACCTGAGTCCTCGTCCCGGGTGTCCTCTGGTCGCCCCCGCATCCCCTGCCGGATCACCTGGCCTTCTGGAGCGCTATCCCGAGCATGGTCGCGATGAGCTCTATCCATCTTATGGTCGCTGTGTCGGGCAGGGTCCTCAACCGGGTGCCAGAGATCTCGATGAACCCGAGATAGTCCCCGTCGGGCCCGTTGAAGAAGAAGTCCAGGTAGTCGGCTTCGAGGCTCTCCGTCAAGGTCCTCCTCTTCATGCCGATCAGGCCCGGCCTCCGGTAGGTGAACTCCTCTCCGGGAGCGTACGGGCGATCCTCGGCGAGGAACAGCTTCGTCCGGTCGCTGATGTCGTATGCCGGATAGTTCGACGGCGCCAGGAGCTCCTCCCTCGAGTACGACAGGCCCTTGAACCCCTCGGCGACATCGTTCTCGAGCCCCATCACCGTCCGGTACCTGAAGCGCTTGTCGGCGGCGTCCTTCACGCCGATCGCGACGCTCTCGATCGCGAAGTCCTTCATGATGACGCTGGCGACCTCGTGCATGAACGCGTGCGTGTCCACGTTCGGCTTCTCGAGCAGCCTGCAGAGCCCGCAGAGCGCCTCGAGGTTCCTCGTGAGCGGGTCTCTGACGCCTCGCGAGTAGTCCAGCCTCATCTTCATGGCCACATCTTTCGGATTGACGACCTTCGGCGTGTCGGCCCTCTTTTCCGCCATGCCTTCCACCCAGTGCGATGACCGCGCTGAGAGGCAGTATTTGTCGGATAACACAAAACACTTTCTGGTGGACGGGGGCTCTCACTGCTGAACGATCTCGAGCTTCGAAGGGTCCGACTCCAACATCGCCAGGAGCTTCTCCAGCTCGGCCGAGCTCAGCTTGCCCGAGAGGTACGCGTCGATGAGCCTCAGCCTCCGGTCGCCGTTCGTGATCGACATCACCTGGCCCAGGACGGACGAGAATGTCCGTATCGATGCGTTCTCGCTCTCCGCGGGAGTGCTGTCGCCGGCCAGCGATATCGTCGATTCGCTCGCCTGGCCCATGATGTCCTGTGAGACCCGAGCGTACGCGGACGCATTCTCGTACGCCTGGCTGACGATCTCCTCTGAGAGGGCCGCGTACTTCCGTATGGTCTCGAGGCTGCGGTCCTTCGAATGGGCGATTGCCTCCTGGACCTGCTTGAAGCTCTCGATCTCGGAGTTGAGGTCCTTCGCGAACTGGTCGAACCTCTTCACTCTCTTCTGCATCTCGGCCGCGACGGCCGTGTTCGAGCTGAACAGGCTGGCATAGGCCATCTCGATGCTGGACACGAACTCGTTCTTCGAGAGATGCTCCCTAGCCTTCTCGAGCTTGTCCTCCGCGTCCTCGACCGATATATCAGTGTTCTTCGATAGCTCAAGGTTCATCTCGGCGAGGCCGATCAGCCTCGCGACCTGGGCCGAGGTCTGGACCGTCGCTGATGTGATGCCCTTCTTGGCGAACTCGGCCGCAAGCGCGAAGTTGCCGCCGTTCATGAGCTTGTGGCTCTGCGTGGCCAGCTCCCTGGCATCCTTGACATCCGCCCCGAGCCCCTTCGCGAGGGAGATCGATCTCGTGCAGAGCCTCAGGAGCTGCAAGGCCCTCTTCTTTAGGTCCGCGGGCTCCTCTGCGGCCGCCTGGCACCTCTTCGCCGCCTGAATCGCCTCCTCGATTTCCCCGGCCTTCAGGTGTGTGATCGACTCCTTCAGCAAGACCCTGGCGGCGCCGACATCGTGGCCGGCCCTCCTCGCCGAGACGAGCGCGTCCCTCGCAGCCAGGATGGCCTTCGTGGCGGGCCGCAGCTCTGTCTGATGGAGCTTCCTCCTGCATTCCGCGAGCGCGAGCACGGCGTAGTCGATCTTCCTGTTCTTGAGGGCCCTGGATGCGGTGGTGAGTAGCGACCTCTCGCCCTTGACGTCGAGGCCGGAATCCTCGAGAGCCTGGATGTCCTTCTCCGCGGACTTCATCGAAGATGGCAGGGTGAGCGAAATCTCCTTGTTCGTCTCTCTGGTCGCCGCTCTTATCTCCCTCAGAGCATTCTCGAGATTGCGCTTTCCGTAGTGCTTCCCGGCAGCCGCTAGCTTCTCACGGGCCTTTGACATGTCCAGGCCGATGTACTCGGCCGCGGCGATGATCTCTTGGAGTCCGCCGAGCCTGCTCAGCACGTCCTTCCGAGCAACCGATCTGGTGCCTTTGCCTTTCGCCAACTCACGCTGCCGGCTGTACGCGATCCCCACTGAGGATTTGGATGATGGGTCCTTGTTCAGTGAGCTCAGCAGGAGTTCGATCCTCTGGTCCACGAGCGAGTGCCGCGTGCCGAGTCTTGTCACTCCGCCATCGGCGACGAGCGGCGCAATACGGGTCTGAGCATGGAGAGGAACGCTCGGAGTCGGCTGATGCCCCCTGCCCGGAATATCGCTTCGAGACTTCCGGACGGCCCTCGTCCGAGGGCTCTTTCTGGGACGTTCGTTGTGTCTGTGCGATGCTACCGGCATTAATCCTCCCCCGGATACTGACTATATAAGTCGATGAAGGGATTCTCATCCTCTCTATAAGTCGGTTTTGGATAAAGGACATGGTCAGGGGGTCTTGGCCCCCAGCCTGTCTGCCTATGAAATCTCTCCTCAGCCAATCCCACCCATATATCCGATGGCTAAGAAAAGTGCATCTTGCCTCGTCGGGAGGAGTTCAGGCCGGCATAATCCTCGGAGCAGGTCGGTGCAGGGCTTTTCGAACGCTCATCGCACGCGAATGGCGTCAGTCACCGGCAGAAATGAATACGCACATTTCGATTCCGAGTCAGCGCGCGATTCTGTCTCTCGCGCAGGGGATTCAGGGGGGACGTTACGAAGACGAATACAGGAGGAAGCGTTGGACTATTGACCGTCGTCTTGGCGGTCGTTTTCGGGCTGGCAATGATGTTGCCGGTCGTCAGCGCGGGTCAGACAGCCCCTGACAGCTACAAGATCGAGGGGGTCCCGCTGTACCAGCAGATCGATGCCAGAGGATGTGGAGCGGCCGCGATGCAGATGGTGTTCGACTACTATGGTCCGTTCATCGACCAGAGGGAGATCTACGATGCTGCCAGGAGCGGCGGGACCGCGCTGCCGGACATGGCCAGGGCGGCCCAGTTCAGCTCAATGAGCTACACCGCAGGAGACCGCTTCGAGAAGGGCGAGACGCAAGGATACAGGGAGAGGCCGGTGGGCTACGCCGGGTTCTACTACGCCTCGACCACGCCGTGGCTGCCCGAGCTGAAGAGCATCATCGCCCAGGGGTATCCCGTGATAGTGCTGGTCAACTGGCTGCCGGACTACTACGGGCCTCACTACCGGGTCGTCGTCGGGTACGACGACACCAAAGGCGTGCTCCTGATGAACGACCCGTGGTCGAGGGAGTTCAAGAACGACATGGGCTACCAGGGGTCGACCTCGCAGTTCGCCAACGAGAACGCGAGGGACACCGACTTCGGGAACTTCGTCATGACCTATGACGACTTCCTGAACATCTGGGCGCTGTCCACGGCCGGCTGGGGCGTGCCTGGCCTGGCGTACGGCGGTGTGCTCGTGACGCCATGGCATGTCGACCTGTCGAGCCCTGCCAGCGTGGCACCCGGAGATACGTTCACCGTTTCCGCGACCGTGACATATCCGGTCCTCGCGCCCTTCGGATCTGACGCGTTCCCGACCTTCCCGGCATCGGACTTCGAGGCGACCCTCTCCGTCGGGAGCGGACTCAGCGTCGTGGGCGACCCGGTCGTGTCCGGCGGGACCCTGGCCGCGGGCGGGTCGACGACTGTCAGCTGGACGGTGACGGCAGGGGCCGACTCAGGCTCGTGCACGCTAGGCGCGAGCGCGACCGGGCTCGTCTCCGGTTCTCTCGGACCGTGGCACGACTACCCGGCGTACGACTACGAGGACATGATCGGCGGGAACGCCTCCGCGTGCGTGCTCGTGGGAAGCTAGGTCCCGTGAGACGCGCTTGCGCTCCCGATGAAACCATTTCGCGATTCCATTTCTCTCTCGAATGAGAGGGTGTGGCTCACGCCGTCTTCTCGACTACCGTCGTCTTGGCGATCTTGTCCATGAACCTCTGGTGCGCGTCGGTGGTCTCCAGAAAGAGCGATGCGACGAACTCTATCAGGAGCAGGAGCGGGTAGATCTTCGTCACGTTCCTGATGAGGGTGTCGCTGAACTCGAGCTTTCCCTTGGTCGAGACGACCTTCAGTCCCAGGATCGCCTTGCCGACTGTGGCACCGATTGCGGACTCGAACAACGCAGAGTAGAGGAACAGGAAGATCCCCATTATCCCGCCGAATATGACCCAGCCTCCGGTGAGCCACGCCATGATCGAGAGGATGACATACACCGGAACGACGACGAATATCGAGTCGAGCACTATGGCGACGAAGCGCCTGACCCAGTGGTATTGCAGTCCAGTGTAGTGGGACATGTAGTCCAGAAGGGTGGCCTTCTGGCCAGGCTGCAGCTGGGGCGGCAAAGGAGGCTGCGCCTGCGACGGTTCTTGGGGTGACTGCGCTGCCGTCGCTCCCAGGGGCGACGCGCAGTTGTTGCAGAACTTCGCTTGGTCGGCGTTCTGCGCTCCACACTTCGGGCAGTAGATCATGTTCTTACCGTGCTTGAGATTGGCCAGTCGAGATATGACGCTTGCGGTCTGGTTCGCGCCCATCGACACTTGACGGTCAGGGGCTCTGGCAACGCCGTAGTTACGATTTCGCCCAAGATGGTTCTGCCAGGTCACCTCGCGAGCCTCGGATAGAGCCTCGCGCCTATCAGCACGAGGACGACCGTGGCGAGCACGAGCGCTCCGAAATCGACAGCGAGCGGGAACTCCGCGGTGTAATTGGGCAGCATCAACGCGCGGAGCGCGTCCACGAGATACGTGAGCGGGTTGACCGCCGCTATGGCCTGGAGCCACGACGGCATCATGGAGATGGGATAGAGTGCGTTGCTCGCGAAGAACAGCGGCATCGTCAGGAGCTGACCTATGCCCATGAACCTCTCTCTCGTCCGCACGATGCACGCGATGACGAGCGAGAGTGTCGAGAACACGCCAGCGCCCAGGACGATGAGCAGGAGCACTCCTAGCACGGGCAGTACATTGAGGTCCAGTCCGACGCCTATCAGGATCGCGAGCAGGTAGATGATCAGCGCCTGGGACAGGCCGCGGACGCCCGCGGAGAGCGCCTTGCCCAGCACCAGCGCCGACCTCGGGGTCGGGCTCGCGAGGAACTTGTGCACTATCCCCAGGTCGCGCTCCCAGATGACGGATATGCCGTAGAATATGGCTATGAAGAGCACGCTCTGGGCGAGTATCCCGGGCGTCAGGAACTCCATGTAGGTCAGGTTGCCGGTGTCAATCCCCCTCACCTTCGCCATCACCTCACCGAAGACCAGGAGCCACAGGACGGGCTGGACCACTCTCGTCAGCAGCTCGGTCGGATCGTGCTTGAGCTTCCGGACCTCCATCTCCGCGAGGGAGGCGGTCTTCCTGACGAAACTGACTGTCGCATCCTGCACTCTCATCCTGGCCACCCTCACCTCAGCCTTCCAGCGGTCCGCCGGACCATCGAGGTCTGCTTGTACTCGCCCGGCGTCTCGAGGGTCCCGCCGGAATAGTGAGTGAACACGTCCTCGAGCGAGGCGTCCTCCCTGCCGATCCCCGCCTTCAGCTCCGCGGGCGTCCCGATCGCGGCGACATTCCCCAGGTGCATGATGGCCACCCTGTCGCAGAGTTCGTCCGCCTCGTCCATGTAGTGCGTGGTCATCATGATAGTGGTGTTGAAGTTCTCCCTGAGCTTCGTCAGGTGCTCCCAGACAGTCCTGCGCGCGACCGGGTCGAGCCCGAGCGTCGGCTCGTCCAGGAACAGCATCTGGGGCCTGTGGAGCATCGACTGCGCGATCTCGAGCCTGCGGATCATGCCCCCGGAGTAGGTCCGGACTAGCTTATTCGCGGCGTCCTCGAGGCCCATGAACTTGAGGGAGTCGAGGACCCTCGCCTTGACCTCGCCTCTGGGAACGTCGAAGAGCCTCGCGAAGATGAGCAGATTCTCGTATCCCGTGAGCTGTCCGTCCGCGGACAGAAGCTGGGGGACATAGCCTATGTGCCTCCGGACCTCCGATGATTGGCTCCTGATGTCGAAGCCAGCGACCTTCGCAGTCCCTTCCGTCGGGGGCAGGAGCGTTATGAGCATCTTGATCGCGGTGGTCTTGCCCGCGCCGTTCGGCCCCAAGAGCCCGAAGAACTCGCCCTGCCTGAGCGAGATGTTCACGTGGTTCACGGCCGTGAGGTCCCCGAACCTCTTCGTCAGGCCGTTGGTGGTCAAAATATCCATGGAATCAACTTCCGCAAGAAACGGACTCCTCAACAAGCAGGGGGGAAATAAAGCATTTGACGAACGGGGTTCGCGGCCCGCATTCCCCCATCTGGTCTGTCCACAAACCGTTATCTCGCGTCGCGCGCATGCATCCCCAGGCGATCATGAAGAAGAGATGCCCATGGGCGGAGGCGGGCGACGAGCTGATGCGAAGGTACCACGACGAGCAGTGGGGAGTGCCCGTCCATGACGACCGGGAGCTCTTCGAGATGCTGGTGCTTGAGGGCGCTCAGGCAGGCCTCAACTGGTCCACCATCTTGGCCAAGCGAGAGAACTACAGGAAGGCGTTCTCAGGCTTCGACCCGAGGAAGGTCTCGGCGTTCGGCAAGGAGGACGTCCGCAGGCTCCTGGCCGACGAGGGGATCGTCCGGAACCGACTGAAGGTCGAGTCCGCGGTCTCGAACGCGAAGGCCCTCTTGGACGTGAAGGGGGAGCACGGGAGCTTCGACTCGTACATCTGGTCGTTCGTCGGTGGACGGCCTTTGATGAACAACTGGACACGGCTCGACCAGATACCGGCATCAATCCCGGAGGCGGAATCGATGAGCCGGGACATGCGGAAGAGGGGGTTCAGGTTCGTCGGGCCCACCATTTGCTACGCCTTCATGGAGGCCGTGGGCATGGTCAACGATCACCTGGTCGACTGCTTCCGACATTCCGAGATCCGTTGAAAGCCTGCCCGGTCCGGCGGCTCCGGGATATCGTATCGCGTGCGGTCATGTGCTTTCGGCCAATGTTCAACGCTCCACGCGCCGTATCAACGGTCGCTCCGGAGCCGGAGCTTGTCAATCGGGGGAATGGAATACGCCCAGGAAACATCAGATAAAGGGTGAGAGCACGGAAGAGAACGGCGCGAGCGAGCCTAGCAGCGTCGCCTATGTCGAGCAGTGGGGAGAGCAATCGGAAAGGGTCTGCGGTGCCGTCGAGGAGAGCGTGCGCAGGTTCATCGGCTGCAGCGAGGAGAACATCCGCAGGTCGGACAAGAAGCGGATCGCTTCTGCCTCGTACGGCGGCGCGATGATCGACATCCTCATGGTCGTCAAGAGCGCGCTCGGCAAGTGGGCCGTTGGCGAGATCCTCGACGAGCTCGAAGGCTGGCAGAAGGATGGCGGACCGGAGGGACCGCCTCAGGTCAGGGTGGATGTCCGAGGCGGCTCTGGCAAAGGCGCGATGTCTCCTGAGACCCTCAAGTCCCTCGGAGACCACATCGCGAGATGGCTGGAGGGTCAGAAGGAGGACGGAAAAGGGCGCCCGAAGGACCCCATGTTCGCATAGGCTGGCTGGCCCGAGCGTCGCCCGGTCTGAGCCCCTTCCTCAGTAGTACGGAGGTGTCTCGGGCGGCCGTCCAGGCGTGACAGGCTGCTGCAAGTCCGCAGGCTTCGCCCTCTTGCGCCTCATGACCAGCAGCACCACCACGATCACAGCTGCCGCGGCGATCGCAGCTCCGATGCCCACGTACAGCACGGACACCTGCGAGTTGCTCGTGGCGCCGTAGGAGTATGCTCTCAGGACTATGGTCGAGCTGTCGTTCAAGCCAGAACCGGAGGTGATCTTCACGTCGTTCCCGACCTTGTCCGAGTACCATCTGGTGTAGGAGTACTCTGGGCTTGAGATCTGTATCACCGTGCAGTCGAAGGTGCCGGCAGGCACTGAGACACTCTCAGTCCCTGTCACAGTGTAGGTCGTCGGCTCGACCAGCGAGCCCATGGTGATGTTCGTCGAGGTGCCGTCGAAGGTGACCTCCGTATAGTTCACCGTGTAGGTGATGGTCCAGGTATCGCCCACCTGAACGCTCGATGGCCACGTGCCGCTCCCGCCGGGAGGATTATAGACGGTCTCGTTGTAGGTCCATCCGTTGACGGTCGAGATCGTACCCCCGGATGTGAACGTGATGTCGTCGGATTCGTTGTACTCGTCGACGACCGTGTTCTCTGAGCTCTGATCGACGTACACGGTCTCGAGCGATCTTGTCGTGCCCGAGGCGGTGCCCGACCACATGAGGCTGGTGTTGTACTGGAGCTCGTAGGTCACATAGGCGGTGCCATCGACCGTCCGGTTGGACATCCCGGTGTAGGACACATTCATGATTCCGGACACCGAGGCGCTCCCGTAGACCGCGCTCTGGTCGTAAAGCCAGAAGTCCCCTTGGGTGAACAGCCCCTGCGCCCGGACCACGGTCGAGAATGAGGATACCAGCAATACCGAGAAGACGATGGATATTGTGGCACTCACGTACCTGCTCTTCCGCATACGATCACCTCTCATGAATGCTCGTCACCCTGTCATATTCTTTGCCTCGAAGCGCGCGAAGTCTTGATCCCGCTCCGTGCACCACCGACCAGATGCCCGTAAATACCTGGGAAGCGTTCAGGTGTCAGTCGCTCTGGAACGAGGAAATGGGGGGCCACCCGCATTGATGTCAGGCACCATCGGAAAGGTTGCTCTAAGCATCGCCCTTGCTGTGTGCATGATCATGAGCATTCCGCTCTCACCTCACGCAGAGCCAGCCAAGGAGGCGAGAATCAGCTCATCTACTTCGGCGCTGAGGGTGGGCTTCACTCAGAACATAGACAGTATGAATCCGAACGTGGGCCTCAACGACGCGTCCTACTTCTTCTACGGCCTCGTCTACGACTCCTTGACGAGCGTCGGGAACGACATGGGAGCGGTGCCGAACTTGGCGAAGTCATGGTGGGCTGTGCCGAACGACACAGGGGACCCTGACATGGTCGGGATGCCGTACGGGTCTGTCTGGCAGTACAATATCACCCATGACGCTTACTGGTCGGACGGCGAACCCTTCACCGCGGACGATGTCGTCTGGAACATTTGGCTGCAGGCAGCACCCACTCATTACGCGAGCATGTGGTCCTACCAGCCGTACACATTCTTCATCAACACGGCGTGGAAGGTGGACGATTGGACCGCGAGGGTATCTTTCTGGGACAGGGCGACAGGCGCACCCATGGCGGCATCATACGCCTACCTCATGTCTATCCCGATGCTCCCCAAGCACATGCTCGAGAATTATAGCTACGCCTACATCGCCTACAACTGGGTCGGGGTATTCTCCGACGCGGAATCCCCGGGCATGCCGATCGTGTCCACGGGCCCGTTCATGGCCACGCCGGACATATATTCGCAGTGGATCGCCGGGGATAACATCACGCTCGTCAGGAACCCCAATTGCCATTGGGGTCCGGACTACGGTAAGTATGTCAAGTTCGATGAGATCGTTCTGAAGTTCTTCTCCGACCCGACTTCAATGGCCCTGGCCCTTGAGGACAAGACAATCGATGTGGCGGAATTCCCGCAGGGGGTCTATCAGTCGATCAAGGACGGCGTGGCCAATAGCACTTACGGCAACATCACGACCTTCGACGGCCAGCGGATTGACAAGTATTTCACAGATGTGGGATTCTGCATGAACCCATCTAGCGGGCCAGGCACCAACCCGTCCAGGTTGGATCCCGTGATCAGACAGGCATTGCACATGGCCACCGACAAGACATTCATAGTGGAAAACATGTACGGTGGTCTTGCGGAAGTCGGGTCGACGCTGATCTCCCCCTTCGATTCGTATTGGCACTACGAGCCGACTCCTGAAGAGGCTTTCGCCTACAACCTCACCGCAGCCGCTGCGCTGCTCACCGCAAATGGTTACGTAGACATCGACTCGGACGGGATCAGAGAGTGCACAATCAGCAGTCCAGCGGTCCAGGAGGGCCTCGTGCCCGAGAACACGA
>JAJYIS010000050.1 GCA_021789945.1 Thermoplasmata archaeon
GGGCGCTCCGATTATCAGGAAGCTCGGCATCGAGGCCATACCCATGGGGTATGTGATCGTCGAACCAGGGATGAAGGTGGGAGAGGTCGGGGAGGCGGACCTCGTCGGCCGGAACGACATCGAACGTGCGGTGGGCTACGGTATCGCAACAGAACTGTTCGGCATGGAGCTCCTGTACCTCGAGGCCGGGTCGGGCGCCCCTGAGCCCGTGCCTGTCGAGATGATCAAGGCTGTCCGGGCGAGCATCAAGATACCGCTCATCGTCGGCGGCGGGATCACGAGCGACGCGAAGGCCCGTGAGGTGGCGAAGGCCGGCGCGGACATCGTCGTGACCGGGACCCTCGTGGAAGATGGGGACTTCGGGCCGAAGCTCAAGTCCGTCGTCGACGCCGTTCACAAAGCCTGAGCCGTTTTGCAGAACTTAAGGCGCAAGGTTTTATATCAAGATGGAAATCGCCTGCCAGAGGTTGACTCAATGGGAATCCTGGACTACTTCAAGAAGAAGGAGAAAGACGTCATGTGCCCTGAGTGCGCGAAGCAGCAGAAGCACGTGAAGCTGGTTGAGAACGAGGGCAAGGAGCTGGAGTGCCCAGAGTGCCACTACCTCCACGTCGTGAAGAGAGTGTGAATACATAGAGAAGACGTGAGCCTCGCCTAGGTCGACAGTGTCGTTCCTCGCGAGGCTCGAGCCTCTCGTTTTTGGGTCTCGCATCGAGAGCGAGCCCCTTGTTCTGATCAATGAAAAATCTCGTATGAAGGGGCACGGGGCCCCTTCAGTTTCGGGTTTACCGCGTCATGCCATAATCATCGAGGACATGTGGCCGCTGAGCCATCGCTCGAGATTCGACTCCAGATGATTCAAGGAGTTGCTAATGCCAGGGCTCTGCCCGGCCTTCGCTTCGTGGATCTCGATCGCGTGCAACAGTCCTGGAGGTCCCTTCGGAAGCGGCGGTGGTGGCGGAGGCGGCGGAGGCGTAGGCGATATCGACACGGTGACTTCGACTGTCGTCGTGTTCTTCATGCCATTGTCCGCAGTGACGGTCAGCGTTATGTTGTACGTGCCGTTCGCGGCAAACGTATGCACCGCATAGACGCCTGTGGCCGTCCCTCCCCCCTCGAAGGACCATTCGTAGAGCACTATTGTGCCACCCTCGGGAGCGATCGAACTGGCCCCGCTCACATTGACCGTCAGGTTGTCCTGGGAGACAACCGTGACCACGGCCGTCGGGCTGGGCTTGACAGGCTCGACAGACTGCTCGACAGTCACCCATTCAAAGGTGCTGTTAGCCGCGTTCCCGTTGTCCGTGACCGTGAGCTTGACCTTGTACGTCCCGTTCTCGAGGTACGTGTGGCTGATCTCCACACCGGTCCCTTCCGCATCGTCTCCGAAACTCCAGGAGTAGTTGGCAATCGTCCCGTCAGGGTCGCTCGAGGCCGAGGCGTTGAACGTGACCGTCAGGTTGTCCGCAACGTAGCTGAAGCTCGCGACCGGCGGTCTGTTCACGGACTCCGGCTTCGACTTCGGGGCTAGCGATGCTAGACCAACGACGACCAAGACCATGGCGACCACGGTCGTGGCTGCAACTATTGCTAGCTTCTTCTTTGGGCTAATCTTCCCCCTCCTGGGCTTCGTTATCATTTGAGAAGCTGACTTCGCATAAATGGTTTTCCCCTCCTGGCAGGTGCCTGACCTTCGTTTCCATTCGAGCCAGGGTCGGGACCACCTCCGGTTCCAGTGGAGGCCGCACGCGGGTCTCCAAGCCTGATCTGGGCGCGGTCTAGGTGTCGGAGGTCATTGCAGAATCATCGGGCCTTCTGCCGCAGAGTCTCCTGCAATCATCTCCGAGAAGCCGATACGAGCGTGACCGGTGGGACTCTAGCCGCTGATCGCTCAGCCGACCACGGTGACAACGCTCGTCGCCGAGAAGCAGGTCCCATCGGTGAAAACGCCTGTGAGCCATACGGGGACCGCAGCCCCCGGTGACAGCACCTCCTGGACCCAATCTCTGTCGAACTTGAGCATCATCGACTGCTTGTTCAGGTACTCGACGACGAGGTTGTGTGGGCCGAAAGAGGTCGATGCGTACACCGCCCCGTTCAGCAATATGCTGGGGATGTATACGTCCCTGACGTTTCGGCCCTCCGGGAGAATGAGGAGCCCCGTCACATACTCCCCTGAACTTCGGAGGTTCAGCACGTGCGGACGGAACTCAAGACTCCCCACTGCCACTGCTCCTGCGCCCGGCGCAGCCTCCATACCGTCTTGTCCTGCCGGACCCGACAGGGATGTGGGAGCCCCAACGGACCCGGATGCGTCGGCGACGACGAGCGCGCGGGCAGTCATGAATGCCATCATTGCTACAGCGAGGACCGAGACGGCCACGGAGCAAGCCATGACTGCGGACTTTCGGATCATATCCAGCGTGCCAGCAATAAAGCATCTAGCCTGACGGAGGGTATATGAGGATTACTTGCGGAGCCTTTTTCGCGGCTCGCGCGGCCGAGCGATACTTCAAATATGAATTGCGTGTCGAGGGCATCTCAGCCGGACATGACTCCGCCCGTACGACACATCGGGTGCGGGAGAGGGGATTTGAACCCCCGGATCCCTACGGAACAGAATTGCCTATCCAGATTGAGAGGACCTTAAGTCCTGCGCTTTTGGCCAGGCTTAGCTACTCCCGCGGGGGCATAATCCCCGCGGGCGCTATTAACCGTTTGGAGGTCTAGAACTTCTTCAGGATCTCTTCCAGAGGCGTCTCGCCCTTTAGCACCTGGAGGTCGTACCTCACTCTTATCAGGGGCTTGTTCGGCTTGAGCACCCTGTTCAGGTCGATAGGCGTCCCGGACACGACTACATCGCACTTCGCCGCGTTGATGGTGTCCTCCAGGTCCTTGACTTGATGGTTGCCGTAGCCCATCGCCGGGAGGACCTTCTCGAGATGCTTGTACTTCTCGAAGGTGGCCTTGATCGATTCGACGGCGAACGGCCTCGGGTCGATGATCTCCTTCGCGCCCGCCTTCTGGGCCGCGAGGAAGCCTGCGCCGAACTTCATCCCGCCGTGGGTGACCGTCGGTCCGTCCTCGATCACGAGCACGCGCTTGCCCTTGATGGCCTTCGGGTCGTCCACGAGTACGGGCGAGGCTGCCTTGATGATCTTCGCCTTCGGGTTGTACTCCTTCACGATGCTGGCCACGAGCTCGACGTCCTGCGGCTTCGCAGAGTCGACCTTGTTGATGATGACGACATCGGCCATCCGGATGTTGGTTTCTCCGGGATAGTACAGCCTCGCGTGCTCCGCCCTGTGCGGGTCGGCGATCGTTATGTGCAGGTCCGGAACATAGAACGGGGTGTCGTTGTTCCCTCCGTCCCACAGGATTACGTCCGCTTCCTTCTCGGCCTGCCTCAGGATCCTCTCGTAGTCGACGCCTGCGTACACGATGATTCCCTTGTCGATGTGAGGCTCGTACTCCTCCCTTTCCTCGATCGTGCACTCGTTCTTGTCGAGGTCAGCGTATGTCGCGTACCTCTGGACCGCCTGCTTCTCGAGGTCTCCATACGGCATAGGGTGCCTGACAGCTACCACCCTCCTGCCCTTCGCGCGAAGGATCCCCGCGATAGCCCTCGTCGTCTGGCTCTTCCCCGAGCCCGTCCTGACCGCGCAAACCGCGATGACAGGCACCTTGGCCTTTAGCGCCGTCTGGTTCGGCCCCATCAGCCTGAAGTCCGCCCCGCATGCGTTGACGAGCGACGCCTTGTGCATCACGTCGACATGGCTCAGGTCGGAGTACGCAAGGACGACCTGCTCTGCCTCGAACTTCTTGATGAGCTCCGGCAGTTCCTTCTCGGGGTAGATGTCTATTCCCTTGGGATACAGCTTGCCGGCCAAGCTCGCCGGGTACCTTCTGCCTTCTATGTTCGGGATCTGCGTCGCGGTGAACGCCACAACCTCGTAGTTCGCGTTGTCCCTGAAATACACGTTGAAGTTGTGGAAGTCACGGCCTGCAGCCCCCATTATGATGACTTTCGCTCGCATGCCTCACACCTTGGTCTCGCGGGTAGCTCTTGCTTTCTTATATCTTTTCCCTATTGACGACGGAGTCAGGCGCCTGTGCGTGCCCATCCTGGCCGTCCTGACGGATTTGCATGCCAGACGCTGCATTGAGAGGTCGACTCAGCATCAGGCTCTGCTGCTATTCCGCGCCGGTCGGCGGTCTCGGCCGCTGAGAAAAGTTTTCGCATCGGCTAGGAGCGATCGGTATTCGGCCCGGCGGCCTACGCTGAGTGATTTCTCCTCGCACCACTTCTCGATGTCCTGCACTCTGTCCCCGACATGCTCGTACGCGCCGATGGTCTTCGCGACCATCAGCTCGACCTTCGCAGCTTCGAGGTGGGCGTCATCGACCTTATGCGGGTTCTTCGTGATGACATCCTTCGAGATCTCGAGGCCCATCTTCAGGACTTCGTCTATCTCCACGAGCTCATGGACGACCAGGAGGGGATCTATGATCACATCGCCGAGGTCGATGTCCGGAAATGGCAGCTCGGTGTCGAACCAGTCCCAAAGCTGGTCCGACGTGACATCGAGGTCTATCCCACAGTTGGTCAGCAGGACCTTGGCGTTTTCCACCGCGGCCTCGACTTCGTCCTTCGAAACCGTTCCTGTCCCCCTCGATGGCCCGAATCGCCTGCCTCTGCATAAGGCTCTTTCTGCCCTGGACCTGGCATGGCAAAGCTATTCGTAAGCGGACGACAATTCAGAGCCGATGGCCTACAGGAAACCTTCTGACACAGAGATTCTCGAGGCTATCAAGGACGCCCTTCAGAGGCACGGGGTCGTGAACTCCCAGAGGAAGATGACCGAGTTCGTCCTCAAGGAGCTCAAGCGGCACGACCCCGACTACTCCGTGAGCGAGGCGCGAGTGCGAAGGCTCGCGATAGACAACGGCCTCGCCAAGGTGGAGATACACGCCCGGGAATCCGCCAAGAAGACATCCGCCCGGGACTGCCCGGTCTGCGGCGGCAAGACCGTGAAGATCAGGAACGAGACGGTCTACGGAGGGACGGTGACCGTCGGATACAAGTGCAAGACCTGCGGCTATTGGACCGGCCTCAAGCAGCGCGTGCCCACGCTCTACGTGTTCTGTCCAAAGTAGGCCATCGACCGCTCAACACTTTTATTTCCCCGATGCGCTTTCGTACATCGAGGGAGAGGACTTGAAGCTCTGGGATTTCGGGCGCATGGAAGGGGGCAAGATAAAGATCATCAAGAAGATCGGCGAGCCGCTAGGCCTCGTCGACGGCAGCGAGGTCTTCAGCTCGATGTTCCAGTATGAGGCCAACGGCAAGAGCAGCTTCGAGGTCGTCATCTCCCCGTTCGGCCCCGAGAACTACCGCGAGATCGCGTATGTCACCTTCCAGGTCAGGGACGAGCCGGGCGCTCTCGCCCAGGCCGCCCAGTTCATGAAGGCCCGCAACATCGACATCCTCAACTCCGAGACCGTCAGCTCGATCCCGAACGTTGCGATGATCTGGGAGATGCTGGTCGACCTGTCGTTCTACGGCGACTCGTCAGGCCTGAAGAAGGATTTCGAGGAGGCGAAGGCGAAGGGCGACCCCGGGCTGTCGATGGTCGATTGCCTGTGCGTCGAGACCTCCGACCTTGCGACTCGGTACACTAGGGGCGCGGCCGTCGAGAACGCCAAGATAAAGACCAAGGCCCTCCGGAAGACCGAGAAGAAGGCTAGCATAATCAAGGACGGGGTCTTCGAGATGCCCCAGGCCTACCTGAACTTCCTGGGGAAGACCTCGGCGCCGCTGCTCATCGTCGGCGAGCCGGACGCGTGGATACTATCGATATCGTTCCTCAACGACGACTCGAGGCTCGTGAGGCTATCGATCGACCTGCCTGACCGCCCCGGCGCGCTGTTCGAGATCATGAAGGCGATCGGCGACGAGTCCGTCAACATCCTTGCCGGATACACGAACGTCCTCGTCTACTATGAGCGGATGACCTGCGAGCTCATAATCGACACGCGGGGCGCGGTCGCGAGGGGCAAGGGGGACATAGCTGACACGCTGAGGCCGAAGATAGCCGCCCTCGGCCCAGCGTTCAAGCTTGTGGAGTCCTCACCGATTAAGCTTTGAGGATGTCTCTGTCAGCTCGGTCCTTGGGGTGCAGAAGTACTTCCCGTCGCGGTCAATGATGGTCACCTCGTCGTTCTCCTTCATCTTCCCCGAGGTCCAGCAGGGAATCTTCGGCCCCTTCTTCCCGATCTCGACTAGCACCAGGTTGTAGGGGTCCTCCGTCCCCTCGGGGACGACATGGAGCTCGGAGAACGAGAGCACCTTCGCCTCGTCCGGCCATTCCGCGGGCTTCATGATCCTCCCGCACCTCGGACACTTGGCCTTCTCGGAAACGGTGGCGAAACCGCACCTGCACTTCATGCCTTTCATGGGCCTGTCCCCACCAGTTGTCGCCAAGGCCGACCGGCATCTTCCAATAAGAACCCTTTCCCGCCACCCGCGGGCGCGCGAGCCAGGCTGATAGAAAGCATATTAAACGCCGGTAGCGTATTCGCTATCAGTATTGAAATCCAAGCTCTGAATCGTCCGCGGGATCCCCCCGTCACGCTCATGACTTCCCGGGCGAGCTCAGAACGGAGGCAGTCGGTTTGGACCCTATCGAGGCTTCTCGACTCATCATGGACACCTATGCCGCGAAGATCCTGGTGGCGTGCTCTCGGAAGCCCAAGCACGCCTTGGAACTGAGCGCGAAGCTGAACATCCCGATCGCAGCATGCTACAGGAGGATACATGTCCTCGAGAAGGCCGGCCTGCTGATGCCGGTCGAGCGCGCGCTCACGCAGCAAGGGAAGCGCATAGTGCTCTACCTCTCGCAGCTCAAGAACGCATACATCTTCTTCGAGGGCGGAAAGCTCAGGGTCCGGTTCCAGATGGTGACCGGCCAGATACAGGACTTCGGAGGGGAGTGGAAGGAAGTCAAGCTCATAGAGGAAGAGGACGAGGAGGGCCTGGCCGGCGGTCTGCTCAGGCCCAAAGAGAGGGATTGAAACGGTGATTGGAGGTCGGTGAGATGGCAGAAAGGAAGGAAGCTGGGAGTGCGGAGTTCCCGAAGGAGATAATCAGGTTCCTGTCGAGCCCCGGCGGACACTCTTTGATACTGCGGGGGATGGCGGGCACGGGCAAGACGACCTTGGCCCTGCAGCTCATCGAGGAGCTCGCCGCCGTGCAGCAGAGCTACTACATGTCCACGAGGGTCTCGGACCAGTCCCTATTCAACCAGTTCCCGTGGCTGCTGGAGAAGGTAAAGGAGGGCGAGGTCCTCAAAGCCCGGAAGAAGCTCAAGAAGAAGGGCGATTCCGAGGAGCAGGTCGAGAAGATCCTGCTCGGGCTCGCGGCTATGAAGGGCGAGATGAAGACAGGCAAGATGAAGGCGCCGAGGAAGGAGCTGATGAGGCTCCAGGGACTGATCGAGAGCGGAGGCGAGGAGTCCGTGGCCGAGCCCACGGGCGAGGAGGAGATCACGGTCACGATCGGCTCCACGATGCCGGAGATCGAGATGGCGTACGACGTCGTCGACAAGGCGCTCCCTGACAGGACCCTGGTCGTCATAGACAGCATCGACGCGCTCGCGGAGAAGTACGGCGTGCCGGCCTCAAAGATGATCAACACCCTCCAGAAGGACCTGGTCGAGGGCGTCGGGAGCAACCTGGTGTATGTTCTCGAGACGCCGGACCCGCTCTTGGACTATCTCGGGGACGGCGTGCTCTACCTGAGCTTCAGTGAAGCAATCGGCAGGCGGGTCCGGGAGCTGGACATCCTCAAGCTGAGGGGCACCGAGATACGCCAGTCGAGGTACGTCTACACCCTGCTCGGCGGCAGGGTGAGGACATTCGAATACTCGAGGCACGTGAAGCCGGACAAGCCGAAGCCGTTCACCGCCGTCGGAGACCCCGACGGAAGGCATGTTTCGACCGGCAACTCTGAGCTGGACGCGATGCTCCAGGGCGGCCTCCGGAAGGGGACCGTGGCCCTGTTAGAGCTCAGCCCAGGCGTGGCCGTGGCGGCGTCCTCTCCCATCGAGAACGCCATCATCTGCAACTTCGCGGCGAAGGGCCGGGGGGTCGCGTGGATCCCGACCAAGAAGACGGGGGCGGAGCCCGCCCGGGATGCGCTCCTGGGCTTCCTGGACGAGGACGACTTCGACAAGAACGTCAGGATACTCGAGCCGCACGGGCCCGCCGGGGAGCCGAAGCCGTATGCGATCACCCTCGAGGGAGAGGACGTCAGGGTCGACATGAAGTGGCAGGACCTGCAGTACGCACTCAGGAACACGGGCTCGCCGAACCTCGCGATCATCGGGTTCGACTCGCTCGAGTCGATATACGGGCCCGGAGTCTTGGACGGTCTGATGGAGTTCCTGACCTCGCTCCTGAACAACGACGGCATCCTGGTGGCGACCGTGACGCCCTCCGTGAAGTCCACGAGCAGGCTGTCCGACCTCGCACACACGCATCTGAGAATCGACAAGATCTCGGGCGTGACCGTGATCCGGGGCGAGGAGCCGTACACGGCCCCGCACGCGATGACTGACCCGGCGGACGGCGATTTCAGGCCAAAGCTGGTACCGATTCTGTAGACGAGCGACCCAGAGGCGATGCTGGAGGATGGCAATTGCTCCCTGACAACTTCGCCGTCCTCCTCGTCGGCGACCCCAGCTCGGGCATGTTCGAGTTCTGCGCGTACCTCGCAGCGACGCACCTGAACGCGGACGAGCGCCTCGTCTTCGTGGAGTCGAACACATCGACCATGCGCGTGCGCGACCGGCTGTTCTCGTTCGGCATAGACTCCGTCGAGTACGAGGACAGGGGCATGCTGGCCTTCGTGGACATGCATACCTCCACCGGCGTGGTCGAGAACGATTCGAAGGCCATCCGAGCGGACGACCTCACCAACCTGGAGAAGGTCATCGAGAAGGTCGAGGAGGCCATCGTGAAGGTCGGCGGACATCCGGTCGTGGTGCTGTTCGACTCCGTGACCCCGCTCTACATGTACAACGACTCCAGCGAGGTGGGCAAGTTCTTCAGCGCGCTGTCGTCCATGATCAAGGTGAGCGGGAAGCTGACTGCCACTGTCCACCAGGACATCGTCCCGGACGAGCAGATATCGCTCCTGTCGACGATAGCGGACGGGGTGCTCGAGATGATGGTCGACAAGGACTTCCACAGGTTCGTCAGGATAAAGCACTTCAGAGGTCTCACGATCTCCCCCAAGTGGGTCCCCATCGAGTTCGAGGAGTCCGAGGAGGAGGAGCCCGAGGTCCTGAACTGGCGCGGCCGCTGACTCGTGCCATGCGCGTGCGTCTTCTTCGGCCGGCCGCTCAGTGCTTGAACAGCCTGAGCCCGCTGAACACCATGGACATCCCGTGCTCGTCCGCGGCGGCGATCGCCTCGTCGTCCCTGAGCGATCCTCCGGGCTGGACGATGGCCGATACCCCCACCTTCGCGGCCGCGTCCACTCCGTCCCTGAACGGGAAGAACGCGTCCGAGATCAGGATGCTGCCCTTCGCCTCCGGGCCGGCCTTCATACCAGCAATCGTCGCTGAGTCCACGCGGCTCATCTGGCCCGCGCCCACGCCGACTGTCCGCTCCCCCTTGACCAGGAGGATGGTGTTCGACTTGATGTGCCTGCAGACCTTGACCCCGAAGACCATCGCGTCGATCTCCTCGTCCGTGGGCTTCTTCTTGGTGACGACCTTCAACTTGCTCTTGTCCAGCTCCGCGTAGGCGTCGGTCTGAACCAGGAGCCCGTTCTTCACCTTGGTCATGAAGAGCCTTCCGGGGTCCCTCCTGATCGGCACGTTCGTCCTGAGCAGCCTGATGTTCTTCTTCTCCTCCAGGTGCTTCTCGGCATCCGGCTCGTAGGACGGCGCGATGACCGCCTCGACGAAGTGGCTCCCAATCTCCTTCGCCGTCTCCATGTCCACGGGCCTGTTCAGGCCCACGACGCAGCCGTACGCGCTGAGCGAGTCGGCGTTGTACGCGATCCTGAAGGCCTCCGCGATCGTGGCCGCGCATGCGACCCCCGACGGGTTGGTGTGCTTGATCACAGCCGCGGTAGGCTTCTCGAAGTCTGAGACTATCGCGAGGGCGGCGTCGAGGTCTATCACGTTGTTGTACGAAATCTCCTTCCCGTGCATCTTCTCCGCGGACGCGATGCTCAAAGGCGTCGGGTCGAACAGGTCCTTGTAGAACGCGGCCTTCTGGTGCGGGTTCTCGCCGTACCTAAGGTCCCCCAGCTTCTCGAAGGCTAGCGTGAGGTTCTTCGGGAACAGCTCGCCGGGCGCGAACTGCTTGCCGAGGTACTGGGCGATCCCCGAGTCGTACCTCGCGGTGACCCTGAACGCCTCTAGCGCAAGCGTGTGCCTCGTCGCATCCGAGAGGTGGCAGTCGTTCTCCTGGAGCTCGGTCAGGACGGGGCCGTACTGCGAAGGGCTCGTCACGACTGCGACCGCCGAGTTGTTCTTCGCCGCGGACCTTATCATCGACGGCCCGCCGATGTCGATGTTCTCTATCGCGTCCTCGAGCTTCACTCCGGCCTTGGCGACGGTCGATTCGAACGGATAGAGGTTCACCACGACCATGTCAATCGGCTCGATCCCGTGCTTCGCGATGGCCTCCATGTGCTCGGGCTTCTCCCTCATCGCCAGCAGCGCCCCGTGGATAGCCGGGTGGAGCGTCTTCACGCGCCCATCGAGCATCTCGGGGAACTTCGTTACCTCCGAGACCCCAATCACCGGCACCTGCGCCTTCTCAAGGGCGGCCATCGTGCCGCCCGTCGACAGTATCTCTACCCCGAGGTCCGTCAGGCCCTTCGCGAACTCGACCAGGCCGGTCTTGTCGGACACGCTTACAAGTGCTCTCTTGACTTTGCTCATTCGTCAACACTCCGTGTCAAGCTGAAGCATCCCTCCCCTCATAGCAAAAGGTATGCCACCATGTTATTCGCTCGTTGTTTATAACGGTTTTCGTCCACGGCAGAGCGAGCGCGGGCTGGGCATCAGGACGCCGATTCTCAGTCGGTTCAGCGGGCGGTTCATTCCGACTTCGGCCTCGGCAGCAGGCCGGCTAACTCCGCTACCTTCGGGACGATCTCCTCCCACGCGACCGCCATGATGTGCACGCCGTGCACGCCCTTCACAGCCTTGAGGTGCTCAATCTGCTCGACGCAGAGCTTCACCCCTTCCTCCTTCGCGTCCTTCGCGTTCTTCATCCGGTCGACGATCTCGTTCGGCACGATCATCCCCGGGACCTTGTTCTTCATGTACCTCGCGGCGCCCGCGGACTTCATCGGGATCACGCCTGCGAGTATGTGCACCTTCTTGTCGAGCCCGCGCGCGCGAACCTCGTCCATCCACTTCTCGAACATGTTCATGTCGAATATGGCCTGTGTCTGGCAGAAGTCGGCCCCCGCCGCGACCTTCTTGGCCAGCCTCGAGACCCTGAACTCGTACGGCGTCGCGAACGGGTTCTCCGCGCACCCGAGGTAGACCTTCGGCGGGTCCTTGATGACCTCGCCTCCGACCTGCCTGCCCTCCCTCCTGAGCGCGTCAAAGACCTGTAGCTCGACGACGGAGTCGAAGTCGAACACGTTCTTCGCGCCCTTCTCGTTCCCGAAGGTCTGGTGGTCTCCGGTTAGGCACAGGACGTTCTTCACCCCGAGCGCGGACGCTCCCAGAAGGTCGCTCTGGAGCGCTATCCGGTTCCTGTCCCTGCATGTCATCTGGATGACGGGCTCGACGCTCTCCCTCATGATGATGACCGCGCTCGCGATGCTCGAAAGCCTGACGACGGCCGTCTGGTTGTCCGTGAGGTTGAACGCGTCAGCGAAGCCCTTCATCATCTTCGCGTGATGCTCGAGGGGCTCCGGGTTCGCGGACTGAGGCGGACCTATCTCCGCCGTGACGGCGAACTTGCCAGACTCGAGAACCTTCTCGAGGTTGCTCCCGGCCTTCATTGGACCGCCTCCCTGCCCTTCTTCTGGTGCGGGGTGAGCCTCGCGTCCTCCCGGACATACACTCTGCGCCCGCCAGCGTGGCTCGCTGACCAGTCCTTTGCCGGCGTGATGCTCTCGATGAGGTCGAGCCTGTTCTGCAGCTTCAGCCTGTCATAGATCGCGGCCCAGGCGCAGTCGATGTCGAGGTTGACCTCGCACTTCCTGTTCGACGAGCCCCCGCATGGCCCGTTCAGCATGCTCTTCGCGCACCTGGAGATAGGGCATATCCCGCCCGTGGTGTGGATTATGCAGTTCCCGCACCCGACGCACTTCTCCGACCACACCCCCTGCTCCTCAGGCACCCCGAAGAATCCGGTGTTGAGCCCGGGGAAGCACAGGTGGTCGGGGTACATGTCGCCAATCGTCTGCGCGCCCAGGGAACAGGCCATCGAGAGGACCAGGTCGGAGCTGAGTATCTTGTCCTCGACCTCCTTGACGAACTCCTTCTCGCACTGCCTTTCCACGACGAGCGCCTCGAACTCCTGCCTCCTTCCCTCCTTCTTGTTCTTGACCTTGAGCGCGGAGACGGTCATCTTCACTTCCTTCTCCCCGCCTGCCAGGCAGATGGCCACGCAGCTCCTGCAGCCGATCACCGCGACCTTCTTGTAGGGAGCGACCATATCGGCGATCTCGTTCAAGGGCTTCCTCTTCGCGACTATCATTGCCTCTCACCCCCGCCGATCGGTCCGAGCTTCCTCGCGATGTCGACCATTCTCGATACCGCATCAGGGAACGCCCACGTGTTGGTCGAGGCCGCGTTGAACATCTCGAGCCGCTCCTTCTCGATGCCCGCCTCCGACAACATCTGCTTCACGTAGTTGACCCTCTTCCGGCCTTCGATGGAGCCAGTGTCGTAGTAGCAGTTCTTCTCGAGGCAGCCGAGGACGAAGACTGCATCGGCTCCTTCCTCGAACGCCTTCAGGAGATGCAGGCCGTCGACCCTGCCCGTGCACGGCACCTGGACCAGCCTGACGCTCACATCGACCTGCTCCCCCGTCCTTGCGGAAAGAACCACGGCGTCCATGGCGTGCCGCTCGCAACAGAACCCGACTACCTTCGGCCTCCTGTCAGCCATCAGAAGTCACCTCCCAGGAGCACCCTGGTCTCCTCCATTATCTCGTCGTCCGTATGGTCGTGGAGCTCGATCGCCTTGGACGGGCAGATTCCCGCGCAGATGCCGCATCCCTGGCACGCCTGGATC
>JAJYIS010000051.1 GCA_021789945.1 Thermoplasmata archaeon
CCAGACCTCGAGCCGCATCGGCTCATGTCCCCTTGGGATCGGCGTTCTTGACGGACTCGCTCCTCAGGGAGGCGTTCAGGACCGAGCTGAAGACCGCGATGAGAATTCCTGTGATCATCTCGGCGAAGATTATCACCGTCCCGATACCCTGGGGACTGTAGTTCAGGAGCACCCTGATGGCGTCCACCGCCCCCTGGATGATGAAGCCCGTCGCGAGGACGGAGACCATCATGACTATGAACGACCACTTGATCTTGCCGTTCTGGAAGAACGCGGTGACCGACTTCCCTGACTCGTACGCGAACACCCCGAACACGACGAACCAGACACTGCCGGAGACGAACAGGAGTATCGACACCGCGAGGCTCCGGTCGGAGGGGAGGAGGCTCTCCCTGTAGACGCTCGAGACGTCGTAGCCCACGAGGATTCCTACGACGATCATGACGAACGCAACTATGGCGAACGGTATGACGAGGCTGCCCTGCCTCACGGCCTTTCTAGACCGTTCCATCCACCTCGCGACGTTCTCTGCCCAATGATACGCCCATCCGATCAGGTAGAAGCCCAGCACGACACCGATCGCGCCCCATGCCATCTGCGACAGCAGCCCGATGTCCGAGTAGTCCGAGGCCTCGAACTGGATCATCTTGCTGTAGAGCGACAGAGCGCCCCAGATGATAAGTATCAGGGAGAGAGGGACGATCCATCTCCTGCGCATCTTCTCGTCCCTGAGGGTCTTTACGACCATGTAGTAGGTGCCTTCGATGCTCGGGCTCTGTTTGACGAACACGCGCCTGACGGAGTCGATCTTGATCCTCGACGAGAGCACGGGATATATCGATTCGTCCTCGACGCCGTCACTCACCAGGATCGCCCGGTCAGGCTTTACGACCTCGAGGACGTTCTCGAGCTGGTTCGCCAGAATGAGGTCGGACTGGAAACCCACATGAGAATCGCCGCAGATCGTAGCGACCTCGGCCTCTATGCCACGCTTCACGAGGTCGTCGTAGAGCTGGATGCCGGACAGGATGGTGTTCGTGTCGGCCTCCTCGGGGTCCGCCAGGCCGAGGGCTATGGTAGCCTTCAGGTTCTCGTCCCTGCCTATGACGGGGCCGTTGACGCCGGCCTTGGTGCCCATGTCGTCGTCCCTGTCGACGACCAGAACGAGGGTCTTCATCTCGGACCTCCTAATCGCATATCGATGTATTTTAGCGTACGCACTGGGACACTGACCAGCATTTTTCACCGCATCGAAAATGCTTATATAATCTCCCGATAATTATCTGACCGATGGCCAAAAAAATGGATGAGGCCGAAGTGAAGAAGGAATGCCCCAGTTGCGGCCTCGGCGTTGCGCTCGACTCGACCATCTGCGAGTTCTGCGGATGGGATTTCGAGGAGGAGGACGAGTGGATCCTCCAGATCGAGAGGCTCGAGCGCGACCTCATGTTGGAGAAGCAGAGCTTCGAGCCTGGCTCCGTCAATGAGAAGATCCAGTCGACGCTGCACTCTCCGTTGGAGGAGATGAAGGCCATCAAGGCGACTGAAAAGACCGCTCCTGCGAAGGCAGAGCAAAGGGCTGCGCCTCCGGCGAAGACGGCGCCGCCGCCTGCCAGGAAGTCGGAGCCGGCAGTCGCACCTGCTCCAGCGCGCGCGCCTGCTCCCACGCCCCCGCCTTCAGCTCAGGCAGCTAGGCCCGCACCAGCAGCTAGACCGCCGCCTGCACCGAGGCCCGAGCCAGCCCCTGAATCTCAGAAGGTCAGGCGCGTGCGGACTGTCAAGAAGGCCGAGCCTGGACCTGTCGAGCAGGAACCCGAGCCCTCCGAGCAGCCTCAGAGGAAGGTCCGGCTAGTGAGAAAGGTGAAGTGAAGCGGAGCCGAGCATTCCGTCCAGGACTTTTGGGCCGGAGTCATCCTAGAGACCGACGACTGCCTGTTTTAAGTACGCCCTCAGGGATTACTTTGTTCTCCGAGGACCGGTAAAGTGCGGATTGTATGGCACGGGCACTCATGCTTTGAGATCGCTGGTAGCGTGACTGTGGTCACTGACCCGCACGACGGCAAGTCTCTCGGCATCGCACCGCCCGTGGCGAAGGCCGACCTCGTTCTGGTCTCGCATGACCACTTCGACCACAACTGCGTCTCTGTCGTCAGCGCGCCGAACGCCAGCGTCATACGGAAACCAGTGATGACGGTCGAGCGCGGCGTGAGGGTCGAGGGCGTGTCGGCGTTCCATGATTCGAGCGGCGGGTCCAAGCGCGGGAACATGACCCTCTTCAAGTTCGAGATGGACGGGACCACCTTCTGCCACCTGGGGGACCTGGGGCACAGGCTGGACGAGGCCACGGTCGACAGGATCGGCCAGGTCGACTTCCTGTTCGTCCCTGTGGGGGACGTCTTCACCATCGGCCCCGAGGACGCCAAGAAGGTGGTCGAGGCGGTATCGCCCAAGGTCGCCGTCCCTATGCACTACCGCGTCCCTGGCCTGGGACTATCGATACAGCCGGTGCAGAACTTCCTCAAGCTCTTCGACCAGAAGGCCATCGTCAAGGTCGGGAACGAGGTCGACTTCTCCGAAGAGGACCTTCCGGACTCCGGGACGGAGATATGGCTCTTCTCCAGTTGATCATCAGAACAGGCCCAGCCCGTCCTCGAGCCTGCCGAGCTCGATGGGCGTCGAGCGGAAGCCGATGTACGCACCCTTCGTGTTCGCGACCGCGCACGCGCCCAGGTACGGGGTCCCGTAGTTCAGCGTGGCGACGGACGCGGGAACCTTGAAGAACGCGGACAGATCCTTGAGCTCGTCTTCGGTCGTCCTCGGGTGACAGATGAGCCCTTTGTTGGTGACTATGCACGCGGACCCAACGGTGTCGAGGCCGGCCACGCTCCTCCTCATGGTCTCGACCCCGAGGACGTCCTGGATCATCCTGAGCGAATCCCTGGAAGCCGCTGGATGTACGAGCGCCGCCCTGTCGTTCGCGAGTATCGTGTTCCCGGCGGCGTTGAGCTTCTCCTCCATCTTGCTCACCCTCAGGCCCTTCGGGAGCCGCGCGAGCTCGTGCCTCTCCGCGAAGTTCGACACGACCATCCCGTGCGAGTTCATGGCCACGAGGGACCCGACGATGGTCGCCCCCGCTATGTTCGTCCTTATGACGCTGACCCCGAGTATCCTGCCGAGCTCTCTGGAGACCTTATCCTCGACGACGTCGGGAAGTATTGCGTAGTCCTCGCTGGCGGCGCAGTAGACCCCGACGTAGGGGTTTCCGTTCACGTCGCCGAGCTTCAGCATCGGGCCCTACTCCGCAGAATCATTCCTCGGGCAGGGAGACTTCGATGAGGCCGTCTTCGAACCGGATCGCCTTCACGCGGACCTTCCTGGGGGGCCGCTCTATGCCCCGGGCCCAGATGACCTCGTTGACCTTCCTGTCCACCCAGACGCCCTTCTTCTCCCCCTTCTCCTTGTCCTCGTCAGGAGCCTCCTCGGCCATGTGCTGGTTGACGAAGTCCTTGATCTCCTTGATGGCGCGGGGAGCGCGCTTCGTCTTGGGGACCTGTCTGGTGACTGTGAGCGGTATCGTGTAGATTCTCTCGATCTCTTCGACCATGGTCATGACCTCATACCTTCAGCTTCGTCGTTCTCCAGTTCCGGCGCTTCGGGTGCCTCAGGAAGTGCCTGTTGGTCCGCTGCATGACCCAGGCTGGGACCCTTCTGTTGCTCTTCGTCGCGGCCAGTAGCCTGAGCTTCCTCGCATGTGGCTTGTGCTTTGCCATCGGGTCATCTCCTCTCGATCTTGATCTCCCTCTTCTGGGGCATCACCTTGCGCAGTATCTGTCTGAGCGTGTAGTCGTCTATCTGCTGGTTTATCCTGCCGGCCTGGACCAGCATGATCAGCTGGTTCTCGACCGACTCGACCACGTCCGGCCGGGTCATCCGGAGGTTCGCCAGCCTCTCCCTCGCCTCTGGCGTGAGCAGCTGCCTCATGAGGCTCTGCTTCTCGGCGTCTAGGCGCTTGGCCTGCTCCTGGGCTACGGCCTCCTGCTGCGCCCTCAGCTGGAGTTCCTGCAACTTCCTCTGCCTGAGGATCTCCAGCTCCTCCTCGTCCGCCATGTTCGCCCACTCAGAGGTACTTCGTGAGTTCGGGGTTCTTCGCGGCCATGTCCTTGAGTATCAGGGTGGAGATGCCGTCCACGAGCTTCCTACCCTTGGCCGTCACGACCCTTCCCCCGTCCTTCTGCTTCTGAATCAGCTGGCTCTTCTCCAGCTGCTGGACAGTTATCCTCGAGATCGACCTCGAGCCTCTGACCGCCCTGTTGGGCTTCGAGCCCCTGTCGGCCTTGCCTCCGAACTTCGCGGCTATGTGAGTGGTGCCGATCGGCCCTTCGAGGTATATCTTCCTGAGGACGGCCGCCGTCCGGGTGTGCCACCAGTCGGTCTCCACCGGGCTCTTCTCCCTGTGCCGGCCGGTCTTGACGATCGGGGCCCACTCGGGCGGGACTATGGTCTCGATCTTCTTGAGCTCCTCGGCTAGCTTAGGGATGAGCTTCTCGGCGGGAACGTCGTATGCGGTGGCCATTCATATACCTCGGATAAACTCGAGTCCTTCAAGAGCTGGAATGGATGCCATTTGGCCTGCAAATCCGGGTTAAGATGCAGCCCGTATTTAAATGCTTCCTGCATAGAAGGGATGCCAGTACTCGGACCTCCACGTCGCCTGGCGTCCGGAATCCTCTTTCGGCAGGAGAAGGGTTTTTGCCCGGCAGGGTCATCCCCGCACGATGAACACCGTAGTCGGCATCTCTGGGGCCTCTGGCATCATATACGGTGTAAGGCTGCTCGAGGAACTGCCTGGCAGGAAGACGGTCATAGTCTCCGAGGAGGCCGAGAGGATCGCGCAGGTCGAGCTCGGGATTACCAGGGCCGGGATCCACGCGCTCGCGGACGACCATGCCGAGAACGCCGACATGTTCTCGCCATTGGCGTCGGGCTCCGTCGGCTTCGACGCGATGGTCATCGCGCCGTGCAGCACATCCACGATGTCGAAGATCGCCTGCGGCATCGCCGACAACCTCATGACCCGGATTGCTTCGGTCGCGCTGAAGGAGCGCCGGATGCTGGTCCTCCTGATCAGGGAGACCCCGCTCTCGTGCATACACCTGGAGAACATGGCCAGGCTCTCCGCCGCCGGGGCAATCATCATGCCTGCGAGCCCAGCGTTCTACCCCGAGCCGAAGAAGGTGTCGGACATGGTGGACTTCGTCGTCGGCAGGGTGCTGGACGAACTCGGGGTCGACAACAGACTATACAGGCGCTGGTCCGGCGGCGGGAAGAAGGTCACTGGTAGTCGTGGATCTCGGCGAACTCCGCGCTGATGACCTTGTACTGCTCCGGCGGGAGCTTCGTCTTGTTCACGTAAAGGAGGATCGTCGAGCCGTGGGTCGTGGCAAGGTCGTTCATCTTCTTGATGAACGCGAGGACCTTGTCGAACCCGTTCAGCTCTATCAGGAAGTCGATGCCGTCCAAGAGCACTCCGGAGCCCTTCGTGGTCATGAGGAAGGTCGAGACGGTCTCCATCGCGTCCCCCTCGAGGTCGCCCGGGTTGACATTGTCTATGTCGGTCGTGCTGTCCGAGAACCACTTCACGAGCACGTCCTTGAGGTCGTAGTCCGAGCGTATCTTGCCGGGGAAAGAGCTGGTGAGGCACATCGCGGGCCTGTTGGAGAGGCCCATCGCGCGGATCATCATGAAGGCGTTCCTCGGGTCCTCGTCGGCGATAAGGTAGTTCGTGCCAGGCTTGATCTCCTCCTGGAAGGCCCCGCACTTCGTGCACTGGATCGAGTAGGCGTCCTCTTCCCCGGAGTACAGGAAGGTTTCCCCGCATGTCCTGCACTGGATGGAACGCGTCTTGAGCTGCACCAGCGGCTCGCCGCACTGCGGGCAGGTCAGGGCCTTCTCCGCGCAGCTGACGTGCATGGTGAGGCCGCAGGAGCACCGGAACAGGTCCAGGCCGGCCTCGATCGGCATGTAGCATATCTTGCAGAGCAGCTCGCCCTCCCCCTCAGTGGGCTGGATCACCGCGTGCTTGACCTCGATGATGGATTCCTCCGGGATCGACTGCGCCGCGCTGTCGTACAGGACCTTCGAGATCAGGGCCTCCGCGAAGTACGCGATCGGCACCAGGACGAACAGGTAGCCGGCATAGAACATCACGGACCTGCCTAGGGACGTGAAGAGGTACGGGAACAGATAGAGCACCGCGAGGACCGCGGTGAACGCGTACGCGGACGCCCTGACCGACACGAGCGGCTTGGCGTACTTCCTGAACTTCCTGGGATGGAGCTTCTCGAACTTGTCGAACCTCTTCCCGGGCAGCCTCATGATGAGCAGGCACCCGACGAACAGGACCACGAACGCGATCGACTGGCTCTCGAGAATCGAGATGGTCTCGTAGGTCACCGTCCCGTTGATCGCGTTGTCCGGGCCCGCGGGCCCGTCGTAGCTGTACCACAGCACCTCGCCCCAGGGCAACCTGATGGCCGAGAGAGAGCCTACAGAGAGGGTCGGCTTCGTCAGGCTACCGAGGCCGTATGTCGACACCCGCGACCTGAGCTCCAACGAGCCGTTCAGGTAGTATCCGACCGACGACTCGAGCGCGATCGCGAACGCGTCATAGGCCCCCTGCCCCATAGGGATGACCTTCGACGCCCCGGTGCCGGTGCCGTTTATCTGGAAGCTGAAGGAGAGCGGGTCCGTCGAGCTCAGCGGGGCGCTGACCAGACCGGTCGTGTGCGAGATGATGTAGCTGTCAGTGACTGTGGAGAAGTTCGTGGTGCCCTTTATCGTGAACCCCCAGTATGTCTTGCCGAGGACGTCCTTGGTGAAGGCGTTCATGAAGGCCCTGACCTCGGAAGAGTCCAGGATCTGGTTCGCCGGCTCGCGCTCGTAGAGGTTGATAATGTTGGTGCGCACGGCCGTCGCGTCGGCGCCGTAGAAGCTCAGCTTGACAGTGCCCGACCCTTCGATCGAAGCGAGGTTCGTGAGGCTGATGTCAGAGTCTATCCGCATGAGGTCCCCGGCCGGCTGGGCGGATGAGGCGGGCAGGTTCATCACGAGCAAGAAGGCCAAGAAGGCCGCCACGGCGGCAATTGGTAGCCTCATGGTATACCGGCTTGATATTCAGTCAGCCTCGACTTAATGGTTTCGTGACTGTTTCGTCCGTTTCTCGTCGCGCCTGGTCCTTTGGAGCCTTCCAGGGGCGTACCAGTTCCACTTCTGGAGCATGAGCATGATGGCCGGGACGAGGTATATCCTGACGATCATCGCGTCGAGGAGTATGGCGAACGCCAGTCCGAACCCGAACTCCCTGAGAAGAGACGTGCTCGAGAGCATCATCGAGCCAAACGCCCCTGCCATGATGACGCCGCAGGCCGTGATGATCCCTCCGGTCCTCTCGACGGAAGTCATGATCGCCTGCTCGTCCGTCTCGCCCTTCGCGACCTCCTCCCTGATCCTGGTCGTGAGGAAGATGTCGTAGTCCATGCCGAGCCCGAGGGCGATCACGAACAGTAGCAGGGGCAACATCCAGAGCACGGGCACCCCCCCGAAGTGCTGGAAGACGAACATCGTGGTCGCGATGGTTATGAAGACAGTCAGCAGGACTGTGAGGATGAGCCTCAGGGGTATCACGAGAGAGCCCAGCACGAACATCAGGACGAAGTAGATCCCGATGATGGCGACGACCCTCATGGTCATGAAGTCGCTGTTCACGCTCTTCGACACGTCCGTCATCGAGGCCGTGGATCCTCCGACGAGCACCCTCGTGGTGGCGTTGAAGCCGGTGGCGCCGTCAGTGCGGTCCAGCTCCCGGATGCGGTCGATGGTCTGGATCGACTTGGTCGAGAACGGCTCGTCTTGCAGAACGACGGTCAGCATGACAGTCCTGTTGTCCGCCCCGATGGTCCTTGCGATGGCGTAGGAGTATGTAGCGCGGTCGTTAGCCGTGAGGTTTTCGAGCACCGACTGATTCACAGGCGAGCCGAACGGCCTGGTCGGGCCGCTGACGCTCCTGATGTTGTCCTGCTGCAGGAGGAGCTGGCAATAGGATTCGACCTCGTTCGCGGCATAGGGCGACAGAGTGCCGTTCGAGGCCACGGTGTTGTCGAATGTGACGACGATATACGTGGGCATTATGTTGCCCTTTCCGAAGCCCGCGCTCATCGCGTTGATGCCTTTGGTGCTCTGCACGTTCGGCATGCCGGCCATGAAGTCGTAGCTCGGCTGGAGGTTCAGGACGATGTAGACGGTTGGCACGGCCACGACCAGAGCAACTAGCACTATCATCGTGCGGTTCTTCAGCGAGAACCTCGCCGACTTCCTGAAGTAGCCGCCGCCTGAATTGTCCTTCTTGACGAACCTCTTGGCCTCCTTCTCCATGGTGTTAGGCCAGAAGATCCTATCTCCGACCAGCATCAGCAGGGAAGGCAGCATCGTGAGCGAGAACAGGAGCGCCATCCCGACGGCGATCACGAGGGCCATGCCCATCGATCTCACGAGCGAGTAGCTGCCGATCATGAGCGCCCCGAAGCCTATCATGACGGTGGCGCCAGAGGTCGCGATGCTCTCGCCAGCCCAGGTCAAGCTGGTCTTCACGGCCTCTTCCTTCGATCTGCCCATGACGCGCTCTTCCCTATACCTGGATATGATGAATATGCAGTAGTCCGTTCCAGCGCCGAGCATCACGGTGAGAATGACCGTGAGCACGCTGTAGTGGATGGCCATCACGTACTTGCCCAGCAGGTAAACGAGAGCCATGCTCGTCAGGTATGCCATACCCACTGTCAGCAGTGGTATCCAGGGCGTGACGAAAGACCTAAAGAACATGAACACGAGAACGAGGACCAGGCCGACTGTGACGAAGTCGATCTTGCTGACATCGCCCTGGACGGCGTCCATCAGGTCGACGTTCATGGCGGGGTCGCCCGTGACATAGACGTGCAGGCCGGACGCCACCGACACCGCCGCGAGCTTCTCGGAGATCATGGACCTGAGCACGCGCACGTCGTGCTCGGCCGCGCTCGAGGAGCTGTCGACCGAGAGCGTCAGCACCATGAGCATCGTGTTGTTGGGTGAGCCAGAGTCTGTCTTCGTGTTGACGAACTGGGATATCAGGAATGCGGGCTTGAGCGGCAGGTCATCGAACTGTGAGCCCAGCACGACGGTCTGCGCCAGGCTAGTCGCCTCGGCCTGCGTGGGCGTGTGGCCGATGGCCCATGTCTGCTCGATGAACGAGGGGCTCACGCCGACCTGGGCGTACATGACGCCCTCCGCGAAGAGCCTCTGGGCGGCGGCCGATGTGTAGCTGGTGGTCGTGAAGCCGTTGCTGACGGCGGCCGCGAAGCTCCCGACTTCCCCTCCAACGACCCCTCCGAAGTATGTCGCGGAGGCGCTCTGGATCGCCAAGGTCAGGTTGGCCTCGTCCATCGGCATCGGGGGAGTCCAGTTGAGCCAGACATCATAGAACGTCTGGGCATAGCCCATGGTCATCGCGATTGTGGTGTTGTCCTCGCCGGACGCGACCAGGCCGCTCCTGATGCCGTCGAGCACGGTCTGCTCGATGTAGCTGTTCGGGAGTGTGTAGTTCGACTGGATGAGCATGTACATGTGCCCTTGCGCGATCTGAACGGGGATGCCGAAGACCAACTGGTCCGTCAGGTTCGTCTGGTCTAGCAGCTGCCATGCCTGGATGGATATGGTGGCGTAGTAGGATTCCAGGGAAGAGTAGAGGTAGTTGACGCTCTCGACGCCCTGGAGGTCGCTACTGGATATCCCCTGGTATATGCTCCATGTGAGGTCCCTCACCTGCGGGCTCAGGACGGAGGCGTTCTGGATGACTATCAGCAGCGTGCTAGGAGGCACCGAGCCGTTGAACTGCGTGTCGATGACCTTCTGGGCCTGCATCGCCTCCAGCTTGTCCATGCCGGTGGAGGTTTCCTGATAGACGACCACATCGTTCGTCTTGAAGACGAGCGGGAATACGTAGAACAGGACGGCGATCCATATCACGATGACCAGCTTGTAGTGGTCGACTATGAAGTTCGCTAGCCGGTTGAAAGCCAAGGTGTCACCGAAGCCGGTCTGAGAGGAGGATTCCGGGCGCAAACCCGAGAAGAATCCCCCGATTATATGCCTTTCGCAGCCAAACCGAAAGCCTATTCCATGTACACGGCTGGCCTGCCGGGTCTGGCGAACCTCGCCTTGCCCTTGGGGTCCGTACGGTTCGGGTCGTCCGCAGGGACCACGTCGAAATCGCATCCGAACTCCGAAGACAGGAACGGCTTGGCGTCGGCTATCGTCGCGGCCTCGTCGAAATCGAGGCTCATGTTATCCCTGTCCGCGGCGGAGGCCTTGGAGACATCCGACAGCAGGTCCTTGACATACCCAGGGACATCCCTGCGGGCGTCCGCCGGGACCTTGGGCATCGCGGCCTTGATCAGGGCTGATGCGTCCGCCTTGCCCGTCTGCTCGAGGGCCATCCTCCGGACTTCCATCTTCCATCTCGGGGACGTCATCACGAAGACCTTCTTCGGCTTCATCTCCGTGACCTTTGCGATCTCTGATATGTCCTCGACCAGCCTGCCCACGAGCCTTTCCTTCGCCTCCTCGAGCCTCACCTTCTCCGTGATGTCCGCAGGCCTTATCTGCTCGACCGACACGAACGGCCTCTTCCCGAGCTCCTGCCACAGCTCCTCGGCGAAGTGCGGCGTGACGGGGGCCATCAGCGGGACCCATGTCTCGAGCGCCCGGAGCATTGTGGCGCGGTTGCGACCCCCGCGCCTGCCGTACCATCTCAGGTCCTGTGGGATCTCGAAGTACACGGTGTTCGTGTACGACCTGAGGTCGTAGTCCTCCATCGACTCGTGCAGCTGGCCCAGCCGGCTCTCCATCCTGGCGTCGAGCCACCTGTCGACGGCGGAGGGAGCGTCCTCGGGCGCCTCCTTCAGCTCGTTCACCAGAGACCAGATCCGCTCCAGCCGGTCCTTGTACCCGTCGACCTTCTCGTCCTCCCACGCGACGTCGACGAAGAGCGAGGCGACATGCGCGTAGAACAGCCGCATGGCGTCGACCCCGAACCGCTTGGCGGTCGCGGGTATCGGCTGCGCCCCGCCCTTCGACTTCGAGATCTTCCCCGCGGCCGATGTGATGTACCAGTTGACCATTATGCCTCTGGGCCAGTGCTGGGGCCGCAAGACGGCGACATGGTTCATGAGGAACACCGGGAAGTGGACCGTCATGTGCTCCTTGCCGCCCAGGTTGATGTCGAGAGGATACCAGTACTCGAAGTCCGACTTGACCCTGTCCAGGACCACGAGCGGGACGCCCGTGGCCTTTGATACGGAGGCGCCGTCGCCCTTGCCGAGGAAAACATAGTCGAAGAACTCCTCGGTCATCCCGTCGGGCTTGAGCGAGCCGTCGTTCACGTACTTGGACACGACGTAGTAGGCTGGATAGAGCGTGCTGTCGGCGATCGCCTCGATTATCCACCGCTTGTCGAACGGGAACCTCGTCCCCAGCCAGTTGCCGAGCCGCACGCACGCGCGCTCCTTGTACCATTCCAGGACGCTCTGGATGTTCTCGTGGTACTCGGTCGGCAGGATCTTCATCGTCAGCGCGTGCTCCTTCGAGCGGGCCGTCAGGCCAGGGTTGGCGTAGTCTATGAACCACTGGTCCGGGATCCTCTTGACGACGACCTTGTTCCCGCACCTGCACAGGACCTCCTCCGAGAGGTCGTAGAACAGGTCTGCCTGGCCGGACTCCAGCATCGCCGTGCGGATCGAGTCCTTCGCCTGCTCGACATGCTGGCCCGCGAACTCCCCGCACGCGGAGTTCATGGTGCCTGTGTGGAACCCGGTCTTGTAGACCTCCTTGGTGGCGTCCTCCAGCCTCGGGTCGCTCAGCGAGTCGATCCCCATCTTCTCGGTGATCTCGACCGCGGGCAGCGGGCCCCATCCCGGAGTGTCGATTATCGGGATCGGCGACGCTCCCTCGATCATCTCGTCGGTGATGCCAAACCTCTCGAGGGCGGCCTTGTCCCTCCTGAGCTCCACCAGCCCTATCCAGTCGACGGGGGCATCGGACGGGACGCTCATGACCAGCCCCGAGCCCACGTTCGGGTCGCAGAGCGCGGACGGGAAGATGGGTATCATCTTTCCCGTGAAGGGCGCTTTGCACCGCTTGCCCATCAGGGAAGCTCCGTCTGCGGAACCCTTTACGACTATCCCGTCCTTCTGGAACTTCAGCTTGTCGGACGCGGGCCGGCTCATGACCCAGATCTCGCCACCTACCTGGACGTCGACGTATTCGACCTCGGGGTTCACCCAGAAGTTCGTGAGGCCGAAGACGGTCTCTGGGCGGAGGGTCGCTGCGACGAGCTTCCTGCCGTCCTCGAACTCGAACTTCAGGAGTGAGTACTCGAGCGTCTCAGCGTTGCCGCCCTTGGAGATGTCCGTCTCCGAAGGATCGATGGCGACGGGACCGTGCTCGACGCACGCGGGCGCGTAGTAGGGCCTCTGGATCAGCAGCCCAGCGGCCATCAGCTTCTTCATCTGCCATTCGATGAACCTGGAATAGTCCGGCCAGATGGTGCACGTGAACCGCCGCCAGTCGGAGAGGAACCCGAACCTCTTCCAGTACTCGTTCACGTAGACCTGGTTGAAGAACTTGATGACCTCCATCGGGTCCGTCATCTTCGAGATCTGCTCCTCGGAGACGCCGTTCGCCTTCAGGGACTCGATCGTGTACTGCTCGCCCCGCTCAATCTTCCTCGCGAAGGAGATCGCGCCGTTCCCCGTCGCGTGGGTCCCTACTGGGAACAGGACCTCGTGTCCCGTCATCTTCTTGTAACGCACGATCGCGTCCGAGACCGAGTACCCGCGCATGTGCCCCACGGTCATGTAGCCCGTCACGCCCGGGTAGGCGAAGATCATGAAGAACTTCTTCTTCCCTGGCCGAGGCTCGGACTCGTTTATCCTTGCATCATACCAGGCCTTTCTCCACTTGGCCTCGATGGAGTAGAAGTCGAGCGACATCACATTCAGCCGGCGGAATCACTGTATGCCTGGCATCAATAAAAGGTTTCTCGGGCGCACGCCCCGCCGCGCGGCCTACTTACCGGGGTTTGCCCTGATGAGCTTGACGGCAG
>JAJYIS010000052.1 GCA_021789945.1 Thermoplasmata archaeon
CCGATCTTCTCCCTGCACACGAACGGCGACTCCGTGTCGACGGCCGGTGCGCTCCTGCCGGACAGGGGTGCGAGGATCGTCGAGGTCAACGCCAGCCCCGTGGACATCGTGCCCGAGGGGTACTTCCTGTTGATATCGCACATGGACAAGCCCGGGATGATCGGCAAGGTCGGGACTATCCTCGGAGACACGGACATCAACATAGCCAGCATGGAGGTCGCGAGGGCGAAGCCCAGGGGCGAGGCGATGATGATCCTCGAGCTCGACAACGACCTCCCGACCGAGGTCCTGCGCAAGGTGAGGAAGATCTCCGACCTGAAGTCCGCAATATCCATTAAGCTCTAGACCGATTGTCTCCCAGGCATCGCTCGGCGGGGACCGACAGGAGCTGGTGGCATCGGAAAGATAAGGATCCGGATACGCGACGCGCGCGAGGACGACCTCGACGCGGTCGTGGACCTGTGGGAGGAGCTCGCGAGGCTCCACGAAGGACTGTCGGAGAGGTTCTCGTTCGCGCCCGACGTCCGTCAGAAATGGTCCAGGTACCTCAGGGAGAGGTTCGCGGAGATCAGGACCAAGCTCATTGTGGCCGAGGAGGACGGCAGGATCGTCGGGTTCATGCTGTGCATGCTCGAGCCAAACGTCCCCGTCTACAAAGAGAAGAACATCGGCGTCATCTCCGACGTGTTCGTGAAAGAGGAGCGGCGCCGGAAGGGCCTCGCGAAGAAGATGCTGGACACAGCCGTGGCCTGGTTCAGGAAGAATAGGGTCAGGACCGTCAGGCTCAACGTCGCCGCCGACAACCTCGAGGCGAGGGCCGCGTGGCGCATGCTGGGGTTCGAGGCGTTCATGATCGACAAGCGGCTGGACCTGGAGGACTATCAGGCCGCGAGGCCGCGCAGGAGGCACGTCAGGGTCGTCCACACGAGGCCGAAGAGGCGCACGGTCGGGCTCAGGCGACCGGGCTAGGACAGCGCCTTCTTGACCCGCTCCATGCCATCCTGGATGTTCTTCTTGTTCGTGGCGTACGAGATCCTGAGGTGCTGCTCTCCAGCGGCGCCGAAGGACGAGCCGCCCGTGAGCGCGACCTCGGCCTTGTCCATGAGGAACAGCGCCATCTCCTCGGAGTTCATCTTGCCCTCGTACCTCGGGAACACGTAGAACGCGCCCTTCGGGGTGTCGCAGTGCAGCTGCGGGATGTCCCTCATCAGCTTCATGATGAGGTCCCTGCGCTCCTGGAACTCCTTGACCATCATCTTCACAGGCTCCTGGGTGCCGGTCATCGCGGCGAGTCCGCCGTACTGCGCGAACGAGACCGCGTGCGTGATCGAGTGCTGCTGGACCTTGTTGATCCCCTTGAAGATCGGCTTCGGGGCGATCAGCCAGCCGAGCCTCCAGCCAGTCATGGCGTAGGTCTTCGAGAAGCCGCTTATCGTGATGGTCCTGTCCATCATCCCAGGCTCAGCGGCGATCGAGTAGTGCTTCAGGCCGTCGAATATGATCTTCTCGTAGACCTCGTCCGAGAGCACGACCAGGTTGTGGTCCTTGGCCAGGTCCGCGAGCCCCTTGATGTCCTCATGGGTCTCGACCGCGCCGCACGGGTTGGACGGCGAGTTGAACAGGATCATCTTGGTCTTCGGGGTGATCAGCTCTGCGACATCCTCGGGGCGCATGCGCCACTGGCTCTCCTCCTTCGTGACGCACGGGACGGCCTTCCCGCCGGCCAGCTGCACGCAGGGCTCGTAGGTGACCCACGAGGGGTCGGGCATGATGACCTCCTCTCCCTCGTTGATGGTCGCGATGATCGTCTCGAAGATGGCCTGCTTCGTCGGTGTGACAATGACGTTGGACGAGTCGCACGGGATGCCGTTCTCCTTCTTGGCCCGCTCGGCGATCGCCTGGCGCAGCTCCGGGAGCCCGGGGGCGTCCAGGTACCTGGTCTTGCCCTCGTCGAGGGCCTTCTTCGCGGCCTCGACGATGTGCTTCGGAGTGTCGAAGTCCGGCTCTCCGACCGTGAAGGAGATGATCTTCTTGCCCTCGGCCTTCTTCTGGCCTGCGAGCTCCTTCATCTTCATCGTCCCGGATTCATGTATGCGGTTGATGCGCTCAGCGAGCATTCGAATCGCCTCGTCAGTGCACGCATAACATCGATATAAAGCATTGGTGTCCATCTTTCGGCATGCTGGGCCCGACGGCAAAAGCCAGAGAAAGTGATATTAGGCGTAGAGTCCGTTCGAACGGACGATGGCGCTGAGGACGGGAAAGCTGCCCCCCGAGCTTCTGAAGAAGCTCCTCAAGAACACGGGGGCGAGGGATCCCAGGGTCGTTCTCGGCCCGAGGATCGGAGAGGACGCCGCCATAGTGAGGCTGGGCGGTCAGCTCCTCGTGCTCAAGACGGACCCGGTGACCTACGCATCGGACATGATTGGGTGGTACGCGGTCAACGTCAACGCCAACGACATCGCGACGAGGGGAGCGAAACCCGCATGGTTCCAGGCGGTCGTGCTCCTCCCGCCAGGGTCCGAGGAGCGCCTGGCCGAGGACATATTCAAGCAGATATCAAATGCTGCCAAGGAGCTCGACATCGCAGTCACTGGAGGACACACGGAGGTCACGCCCGGGATCTCCTCCCCCATCGTCGTCGGGGACATGCACGGGGTGCTCGACAGAGGCAAGCCGGTCCTCACCTCGGGCGCGAGGGTCGGGGATTCGATCGTGCTGACGAAGGGCGCGGGAATCGAGGGGACGGCGGCGATAGCCAGGGAGAGGCGAAAGGAACTGGTCAAGGCCTTCGGCAGGGCGTTCGCGGACCGCGCAGCGAACTTCCTCTTCGAGCCGGGACTGTCTGTCCTGCCAGAGGCACGTCTGGCGGTGAAGCACGGCGTGAGAGCGATGCACGACCCGACCGAGGGAGGTGTCTCCATGGGGATCTACGAGCTAGGGGCGGCCTCGGGGAAGTCCGTCGAGCTCGATGTCGACCGTGTCGTCGTGCTGCCGGAGACCGAGCGCATATGCGCCAGGTACAAGCTCGACCCGCTCGGGCTGCTGGGGTCAGGGGCACTGATCGCGACGTTCAGGCCGGCCGACGCGGATAGCTACGTGAGAGATGCGAAGAAGCAAGCGATCGACGCAGCGGTCGTAGGCAGGGTCGTCCCCGGAAAGGACAGGTCGAAGGCCATCGTCGGCGGGAAGGTCACTCCGCTTTCTTTTTCGGAGCGCGACGAGGTTTTGCGGGTTTTGGGGCAGTGACCTCTGGCAGCTTGGACGACGCCTCGACCGCGCCCAACACCTTCGCGGTCACGGTCCACACCTTGAGCATCCTCTTCCCGAGCGATATGTTGACGGGCTTGAGCTTCGACAGGTCCGACTTGAAGTCGCCCTTCGAGAAGCCGCCGATGATGACCACGATGCGCTCCCCCTTGGCCGACGCGAACCTCCCTGGGAGGTCGAGCTCCTCGCCGTTCGGGTTCATGACCAGGACCTCGTCCGGCTTCAGCGCGCTCACGAGCGCCTCGAGGCTGACCCCGCGCCTCAGCTCGAGCAGCGGGTTCTCCTTCGAGGGCACGACCCTCTGCTCGTAGAGCGACTCGATGAGGCCGACGAACCTCGGATAGTTCGGCGGTAGCCTGGTCTCCGGGTTGACGGCAATGACATCGTCGTTCCTCGTGTGCACGAAGACCCTCAGCCTGCCCTCAGCGGCGAGGTCGGCGTCGATGCACAGCATCAGGAAGAAATGGACGAGGTCGGGCCGGCCCCTGCGCTCCGAGTCCGGGAGCTTCCCGAAGGCGGGGTGGTGGTGGCTCGCGTCGAGGAGTATCTTGTCGGGGGCCTTCCCGCGTGCGCGCGCGTTGTTAAGGACGCAGCGCTCGTTCACGATCTCAGGAGGCACGAGCTCGAGCTCGGAGTCCCCGAGCACGAAGAAGTACTGCTTCAAGATAGGACCTCCGGCAACAGGTCATGGTCCCTCGCGTACTTGATCTCCTGGGCGATCCTCCTGCCGGTGGACACGCCTGGCTCCAGGAGGTCGGCGTACGGGGACCCGCTGATGAACGGGTTCGTCCCGGCGACGATGCGGGAGGATATCTCGAAGACCTTGACGCTCAGGTTGTCAGTCACGATGCACTCGAGGCAGAACGGCCCGAGCATGCCCCCGAACAGCTCGAGCGACTTCTCGACGACCTTCTCGCCCATGTCCATGATCTTCGGGAGCAGGGACTCGCGGACGACCACCGGCACGTTCCCCGTGACGACGAACGTGGGATAGTGCCCGAGCCGCTTCAGCTCCTCGGCGGCCCCGAGCTTGTACATCTCGTCGATGTTCGACTCGTCCCGCCTGTCTATGCTGAGCATCTCGAGGACGCCCTTGCTGAGCCTGTACCCATCGGTCCTGATGGGCGAGTAGAAGAAGTGGACGTAGTACCTGGTGCCCAGTATGTACTCCTGGATGGAGAACTTCTGAGTGTGGTCGATGCCGAGCTTGAAGTCGGGGTAGTCCTTGGCGATGAAGAACCCGCGCCCGCCCTTGGCGCCGTCGTACTTCACCAGCACGGGCCTGTCGATCATCTTCGGGTCGTCTATCTTGTGGGGCATCTCCACGCCGGCGCCCTCGAGCCATACGCGCTCCTTGTCCCGGTCGCTCTCCCACCCGAGCACATGCCTGTTCCCGAAGGTCGGGATCTCGAGCTCCTCGAAGTTCCGAGGGGTCATGTACTCGACGAACGAGCCGTGGGGGATGATGATGACGTTCTTCTTCGTCAGCTCATCGGCGCGGTCGAGGAGGTGCGTGTACGAATCTATGTAGAAGAACTCGTCCGGCTTCCCCCGTGGGAAGGCGTCATAGAACTTGGTCTTCTGTCCGACGGCGATCCCGAGGGTCTTGAAGCCCTCCTTGCGCGCACCGTCGAAAATCTGCATCGAGGAGTGCGAGCAGGCAGTCGCTATGACGAGGTTGTCCTTGTCATATCTTTCGAGGATTCGTCTGATGCGATCCTTTGAGACGACCATTATGGCTCATATTTGATTGCCTTATTTTAAGCTTCCCCAGCTTCTTTTCGGTTGGTCCGGCCGGAGACTAGGCGAGCCAGTGCGGCAGACCGGTCGGGGCTGGACGACGAAATCGGGCTCACGGGACATGTGCCCACACGAACAGCTGGACCCCGAGCACGAACGCCGCGATCCAGGCGACCAGGAAGGCCCAGCCCACCGCCCTGTGGGACCGGCCCTTCGGGGGCATGAACATCTTCCCATCCTTCCTCGCCCCGAACCTGAAGCCCAGGTACATGTTCAACGCCCCGAGCGTCACGACTCCGACATCTAGCAGGAAATGGTAGAGGATGTTCGTCCCCGGCCACGGGAACGGGCCGTACACGCTGATGGCCCGGCTGAGCATCAGCGGCTTGAACATGAGAAGGTCGATCACAAAGGCGGAGATCATGACATAATGGTGCCCCCTGCCCTTGTGAGCCCTGGCGAGGACCAGGGCGACCACATACGCTGCAAGCAGGACCGACTCCCCGAACAGCATGAGGACGACTACGGCGGGCACCTCGACCCCGAACAGATCGACCGTTCCTCGACCCCCGGGCATGAATCCACCGGGCCCTATTTGACCTTGTTCAGGATGCTCCTGGGACCGGAAGGGGTGTCCCTGCGCCATACTAATACCGCCGAATCGGATGCCCGTACCGTGACCGACGACCGATCCGTCCCGACCAGGCCTGACAGGGCGATAAGGAGGGGAAGGATCCTTGCCGGTGTGAGCACGAACGTGCTCGTGCTGGGCCTCGTGAGCCTTCTGACGGACGCGAGCAGCGAGATGATCTATCCGGTCATGCCGCTCTTCCTGACGGCGATCGGCGCCACTGGCCTCACGATCGGCCTCATAGAGGGAGCCTCCGAGACGACGGCCTCGTTCCTCAAGGTGTTCTCCGGGTGGTACTCGGACAAGTTCGACCGGAGGAAGCCGTTCATCACGAGCGGCTACGCCCTGAGCTCGCTCGTCAAGCCCCTGCTCATCTGGGCGGCCACGCCGGCCCAGGTCCTGGGGATCAGGGTCTCCGAGAGGATAGGCAAGGGCATCCGGACGGCCCCGAGGGACGCCCTGATCGCTGATTCATCAGACCCGTCCGTCAGGGGCAGGGCATTCGGGTTCCACAAGGCGATGGACTCGACGGGCGCGGTCCTCGGGCCCGTGATGACCCTCGCGGTCATACTCATACTGGCCTCGACCGGGATGCCGATGTTCCGGACGGTCTTCGCGATCGCCGTCGTGCCGGCGCTCCTGGCGGTCCTGGTGATAGTGTTCCTGGTCAGGGAGAAGGAGAGGTCCGGCGCCGAGCGCAAGACCAGCTTCCGAAAGGGCCTGAAGGTCCTCGGATTTCCGTTCTGGCTCCTCATGGCCGTCGTCGTGATCTTCTACATCGGGGAGATAAGCTATGCGTTCTTCATACTCAGGGCGGAGGACGTGAGCGCGAACCCGTTCGACGGAATCGTGCCCGCGGGCGTCGACCCCGAGATAGTCCAGGCCATCGTGCTCTACATCCTGTTCAACGTGGTGTTCGTGCTGACCGCGCTGCCGGCAGGGAACCTCTCCGACAGGCTCGGCAGGAGACCGGTCATCATGATGTCCTTCGGGATATTCTTCGTCACATGCCTGGCGATGTGGTACGCTCAGGACATCTGGTTCCTCATCATGGGCTTCGTGCTGTTCGGCGTGTACAAGGGCACCTCGGAGGGCGTATTCAAGGCGTATGTGACCGACGTGGTACCCGAGGACCTGAAGGCGACCGCGCTCGGGGCGTTCCATACGTCCGTGGGCGTGGTCACGCTACCGGGCGGCCTCATCGCGGGCCTGCTCTGGGACTTAGTCGGACACTGGGCGACCTTCGAGTACGGCGCGATAATGGCCCTGACGGCCACCCTTTTGCTGCTTCTGCTCGGCCGCAGGGTCACTCAGGCCTGACGGATGCCAACACCCGCCGGAAGACGACCGCGGTCCGGTCGAAGTATATCCAGAGCATGGCCAGTATCCAGTACCCGACATATCCGAGCACCTGGACGAGCGACGGGGCATCGTTGTAGCCGAACAGAGTGTACAGGAGGTTCCCGAGGGTGCTCGAGCCGCTGACCAGCCAGCTGGTGTCCCAGACATGGGCCACGATCGGGGGGACGATCCCCGCCTCCCCGAACTCCCCGAGGCCGTTCGCGACGAGGCCAGCGGCGAAGAACAGCAGAAGCACGCCTGTCACGTTGAAGAAAGTCCTCATGTTCAGCCTCACGGAGTACTTGATGATCCCGACGCCGATGACGACCGCGGCCAACAGGCCCAGGGACCCGCCTATAAGGGTCTGCGCCCCGGTCGCGGTGAACGAGGCGGAGCCCAGGAAGAGCACCGTCTCTATGCCCTCCCTTATGATGCTCACGAAGGCCAGGCCCGCCAAGCCGTAGGACTGCTTCGTGGAGAGGGCCTTCTGCACCTTGGCCCTCAGGTCCTCGGAGTAAGCCTTGCTGTTCTTGCTCATCCAGAATATCATCGTGGTGAGGATCATCGCGGCGAGCAGCATGGTCGCGCCCTCGAACACCTGCTCCCCGATCCCCTCGAACTCGACCGACAACAGCAGGAAGAGCGCGCCGACGGCGACGCTCCCTGCGATGCCAAGGCCGGTACCGATGTACACTGGCCTGTACAGCTCGCGGGCGTCGGTCTTCCTGAGGTAGGACAGGATGACGGCCACGACGAGAGCGGCCTCGATGCCCTCCCTCAGCGCCAACAGGAAGCTAGCTATCATTACATCGACCCCTGGTACGCCCTAGGGTTTAGGCGTACCTAAACAACGTGCCTTACAGCGAAGGTCCGGCCGGCACGGGAAAAATGATAAGGGGTTTTGCCCAACTGCGGCCGGTCCCTGACCGCCTACCGTCTCCTCATGATGGCCATCAGCCCGACCATGAGCACGACTAGCCCGAGCACGACGGCCGCGAAGCTCGAGAACTCAGGCACGACTGTCCCGACGTGCACAGTCCCTGTCATGAAAGTGTGGATCGAGCAGTGGTAGCCGAAGTCGCCGGTCACGTTGAACTGGTGAGTGAATGTCGCCCCTGGCACCAACGTGCCGGAGGCGAAGACCTCGAGGCTGGCGGTGTCGCTCGTGACGGTGTGGTCCGTGCCTGTAGCGTTGTTCTGCCAGGTCACTGAGTCCCCTGGCTGGATGTAGATGTCCTGAGGCTGGAACTGGTAATCCACGATCGTGACCCAGGATGACGTCGCTCTCGCCGGTGGGACTAGCGGGAGGACGAGCGCGAAAACGATGATCGCGCACAATGTGGCCACCTGAGTCGCGGATGAGAAGCTCCAGCCGGTGCGGGTTGAATTGGGGTGCATCTCCTCGCCTCGGCTGACATGATTTGACACGGTCCGTATATGATTGATGCCGTACCAGTCCGTCCCGCCCCCAAGGCATAGGTTATTGAATCGAGGAGACTAATTCAGGTAGTCAGGTGGCCCGCTTCCATGGAGGTCTCGAAGAACTTCGCATACGGGCTCATGGTCGTCGCGGCCGTGATGTGGGCGACCTCGGGCACCTTCACGAGCCTGGCCATAGAGGCGAGCTCGACCGTGATGCAGGTGGCCGTGTTCTCGACCGTGTTCACCGCGGCCGTGCTCCTCCCGCTCATTGCCCTCCTCGACCCGCACTCGCTCAGGATGAAGAGGAAGGACATCCTGCCCATCTTCCTGTTCAGTCAGATAACCGGGACCTTCTTCGCGATCGCGTGGTACACGGCGGTCGACCTGACCGGGGTGGCGACCGCGGTCGTCCTGCTGTACGCGTACCCGAGCATAGTCACCATCATGTCGGTGTTCGCCCTCTCGGAGAGGCTGACCAGGGAGAAGGCGGTCGCCCTGCCCCTGACGTTCGTGGGCGCGGTGCTGGTCGTCGGCGCCAACAACTTGGCGAGCGGGTTCAAGTTCGACGCGCTCGGGGTGGCGTTCGGCATCTCGACCGCCGTCGCGGGCGCCATCTACTACATCTGGGGGAAGAAGTTCCTGGGCGACTACTCGGCCAACACGATCGTGCTCTACATGACCCTGTTCTCCCTGCCGCCCCTGGTACTCATCGCGAACCCGATATCCCTCGTCCACAGCCCGCTGCCCGAGAGCGCCTGGGTGTACCTCTTCCTGCTAGGGCTTCTCCCGGGGGCGGTCGGGCCGATCGTTTCGATGGTTGCGCTCAAGCACATCCAGGCGAGCAGGGCGAGCATAATCGCGAGCATCGAGCCGGTCGCGGCCGTCGCGATAGCGTACCTCGTGCTGTCGGACACCATCAGCGTGCTGCAGGGGGTCGGGGTGATACTGGTGTTCCTCGGCGTCGTCATGCTCAGGCTCCGCGAGTCACCTTCTGGCGAGCCGTCCGGGGAGAACCCCGAGGCGGTCGCGCTCGAGAGATGAGCCGAGGAAATGCGTTTGACAACTACCATATACCGACCTGAGCCATCCAGGGGAGCAGATGATAATCGCGCGGGCGCCCACGGGGATACCTGGCCTGGACGCAGTCATCCAGGGAGGCATCCCCACCAACTCGACGGTCGCGCTCAGGGCCGAACCTTCTAACCCTACAGAGTACTTCCAACAGCAGTTCATAGCCGAGGGGCTCAAGCAGGGCTCGCCCGCGGTCTACTGCTGCCTCACCAGGCCGGTCGCGAGCGTGATCAGGAGCATGAAGCACCAGGGCTTCGACATCCTGGAGGCGATCGCGAACGACCAGCTGGTGTTCATCGACTGCTACTCCCCGCAGAAGCGGAACGTTGTGATGGGCGTCGACCAGGCAATCCAGAAGAAGATCGTCTCGGTGACCGAGGTCGACGACGAGCGCGCGCTCCAGGACGGGCTCGCGGCCGCGGTCGAGAAGATCAGCAACCTCAAGGGCCTCAGGACAGTCTGCGAGAGCGTTCCGGCGACGCTGACCGCCAAGAACTCCATCGACGTGATGAGATGGGGCAGGAGGGCGTTCAGCGACCTCAGGGCGTTCGAGACCATCACGCTGCACACGTTCCCAATAGGTGTCCGCGAGGAGCTGTTCCTGCTGATGGCGCACGACTTCGACGCTATCATCGAGATCAAGGTCGACCGAAGCCCCGAGAGGGTCCGGTACTACCTGAGCGTCCAGAAGATGCGCATGACGGACGTCCCGCCGAAGATGCACGAGCTCGACACCGAGTCGGGCGCGCTGTCGCTGAAGACCATCCAGAAGATCACATGAGGGCTCAGGCCTTTAGCCACTGGTCGACGAGGGTCCGTATGTCGAATATTGACCGCGGCATCAGGTCGTCGTTCACGTGCCTGTCGAGGTCAACGGTGTAGCTCAGCTCTCCTTTGCCTAGCGACACCCGGAAGATCATGTCCCTCCGGGCCTGCTTGCACATGAACCTCAGGGACTTGCCGGACCTGAGCTCGTACTCGGCCTCGTAGTGCCCGTCCAGCCGGCCGACGCCCTGGGAGTCGATGAGGAACTTGAGCATGACCGGGCGGGCGCCGAACTCTCCGACCAGGACCTCGTGGATCTTGAGCACGAGGACCATGTCCTTGTCCACGGGAAAGCCTACTTCGGGCGGGGCGACATCCATGCGAGACCTCTGGTCGCGATGATTGGGATTTCAGGCCATAAACCTTTTCGAGCGGCTCTCAGCGCCCGATGCCCCCTCAGAACAGCCTCATGCCCATGATATCGAAGATCGCGAACACGATGAATGCCCGGTTGATTCCCGCGAGGAAGTTGACCAGGGCGAAGTTGCGCATCGAGATGAGCTTCCCCTCCTTGTTCAGGATCGAGAAGATATAGAGCGGGATCGTGTCGAGCATGTACGGGACGGACATCAAAACAAAGAGTGCGAATATCCCGAACCTCCTCACGAACGCCTCGCTCTTGTCCAGGAGCCACTTGAACCACCTCCACCTCGAGAACCTCATGACGGTCTGCTCGATCTTCTCCCCGATGACGAACACCGCGACCGCCCCCGTCGCCTTCCCGAGGGCCATGACCAGCGCCTTGGCGGGGAAGAACAGGGTCGGGTTCCAGATCAGGCCGATCTCGATCGGGATCGGCAGGATGATGGCGGCCGCGACCGCGAGCAGAAAGAAGACCAGGAGGTACGTTCCCGCGTCGGTCTGGTGGGTCTCGAGATAGTGCATCAGCTGGCCCAGCCAAGAGCCGAGCTGCGAGAGGATGTCCATTCCGAGGGCCTGCAGAACCGTGTCGATACATCTAGATTTGGAGGGGCCGCGCCACGACACGCGCACGCGCGGAAAGGCCCGATTTTCGGGCTAGCCAGAAAATTAGAAGACGGTACGAATAAATACCAAAGGCTTATATTCGTGGAACCTCATCACCCATAATCGGGATGTACATGGCAAAGCCTGAAGGGAAGGACGACGACTGGTTCTCACAGCTCGACGAGGAGCTGGAAAAGAAGACGACCCAGATCACTGACAACTTCGTCGAGCAGAACACTCACAAGGGCGAGATCAACAAGGCCCTCCTCGAGGACTTCTTCCGGATTTGGCTGAGGTTCAACAAGATCAACGTGCACTACACGATGATGCCGGAGTCGTCGAACTTCGCCTCGTTCGTAGTGTACCCCGAGCAGTGGTCGTTCAAGCCCGACTTCGACTTCTCAGGAGTGGACAACGCCTCGCTCACGGACCGCACCCAGACCAGGGTCGGGGACTCGCTCAAAGCGTGGTTCTACAGCGTCGACAGCCAGACGCACTTCCGCCTGATATTCGAGTTCTGCGAGGGCGAGCACTACTACAAGTACGCCGGGTGGAAGAGGATCTTCACGCAGTACGTGCTCATCGACGTCCCAGTGACGAAGTTCGAGGAGAAGAAGTACCACGAGGTCCTGGCCGACGTCATAAAGAACTGGTACGAAAGCCACCTGAGGCGCGACCGGGAGATCGTCCTGAAGCACATCAGGGAGAAGTACGAGAAGGCCGAGACGTTCACGCAGTGACGGCCTTCCTGGACGGGTTCTTGGATCCCACATAATCTCAGGCTACGCCTTCGCCAGGCCGATCATCCGGTTGACGAGCGCCCCGCCCAGGACCGTCAGGTCCTCGGTCGGGAGGATTCTTCCGGCGTTCGCATCGAACAGCACGTTCGCGGACGCCGTGACCTCCTCGTCCCCGAGCCAGAGTATGACCGTGACGGGCATCTTCGGGAAGAAGCTCACCTTGAACCCGACCGAGCCCATCTTCAGGGGCTCGGCGTGCATCGCGTCGGCCACATGCTTCAGGATATCCGGCTTCTGCCCGAATTCCTTCACTACGAGGTCGATCGTGCGGGCCTTGAACGCAGGGTAGTAGACCGCGCCCCCCTCGAAGTCTCTGTAGGTGACGGCTTTGTTCGCCAGCTGGGCGTTGCCCGAGCCCACCAGGTAGTGGAGCACCAGTATCTGGAGGTGATGGCTGAGCGGGCCCGACCTGCGGCCGGTGTAGGTAATCGTGCGCTTCTGCAAGTCCACGAGGCAGCCCTCGCCCATGATGTCGAGCTGGAGCTGCTTCGACCCGGGCTTCACGACCGCGCCCGAGTTCGATGCCACTATCCGAAGGTCATGGTCAGCGAGCGAGTTCCACGCGTCCTCCAGGGCGTCCTTGTGACCGTCCATCTCTCCCAAGTTCCATCACCTCGCTGATCGCGCTCAGACCCGCAGGAAGGAGTGGGCGTAGAGCTTCTGGTTGAGGAGCACCTCGGCCGCCTTCACGACCCTCATGAGCTCCTGGTCGTTCGGGTCTACAATCGCGGCGTCGAGGCCTCTACCCAGCAGCATCGCGAGATAGGTGCTGTTGAGCAGGCTCCGCTCCTCCGCCCCGCTCGACACGTTGCTCAGGCCGACGAGGGTCTTCGGCGGCGGCGAGTTCAAGGATCTGAAGGCGGTGATGGCCTCTCCGAGGACGGCGCACTGGTCCTGGGCCGCGGTTATCGGCAGCACGACGGGATCGAGGAATATCTGCTCCGGGGCCAGC
>JAJYIS010000053.1 GCA_021789945.1 Thermoplasmata archaeon
CAAAGCTCAGGACCTTTCATCCGCGAGAATCCTTGCTTCGCGGCTGGGGGACAAGAGCAAGGAATCCCTCGAGCAGGTCAAACGGCGCAACTACGATACGGTGCTGGTCTGTGGTGGCGGGGACAGTCTCGCGAGCGAGCTCTCGTCTACGGACATACGCTGGCCCGTTGTCGCTGCCGACAGCGCGACGACGGTCGTGGTCGAGTCGGAGATCAGGCCCGACATCATCGTCACTGACCTCGACGGTATCGTCGAGGACCAGATCGAGGCGAACTCGCAGGGCGTGCCAGTCTTCGTCCACGCCCACGGGGACAACAGGGCCGCCGTCGAGCGCTATGTCGAGCGCTTCTCAGGCCCGGTCGTGGGCACGTGCCAGTGCCCTCCTCCGAAGGGAGTCTTCAACTTCGGGGGCTTCACCGACGGCGACAGGGCTGCGTGCATATCCGCCGCGCTCGGCGCGGACACGATCCTCCTCGCCGGGTTCGATTTCAAGAAGCCAGCCATGAAGCCGGGAAAGGACTGGAACGTCAAGCGCAAGAAGCTGGCCTGGGCACGAAGGATCCTGGACGAGCTCGCGAAGGAGGGGAAGAGGATCGTCCCAGTCTCTGAGTACGGGGATTGAAGGCCCTCTTCCTGTTCGACATGTTTTTAGCTTAGCATCGTGTTCCGAGGCCGGGATTGGGATGACTGTTGTCACCATGCAACAGGTGGAACTCGCTCTCAAGAAGACCGTCGGCAAGAAGGGCATGACCGACCAGGAGATCAAGAACCTCGCCGACTATCTCATGAGCTTCTTCGGGTACACCGATGAGGTCATCGACAACAGGCTGACCTCGGAGGACAGGGACGTGTTCTACATGCTCGAGGAGGAGGGGCTGCTCACGTCCACCCAGGAAGAGGTCCTCCTCAAGAAGGGCAAGCTCTGGCGGATCCACTACTGGATACTCAAGAAGGACCAGATAATCCGGCTGGCGAAGTCCGAGGAGGAGAGCGCTGCCGTCAAGGACGAGGCCGCGGAGGTGTACGACCAGATCTCGGACGAGGAATGGTCCAGGCACAAGGTCTCTCCATCAGGCGACGGCTCGGCCAAACAGCCAGGTCAGGATGAAAGCCATTAATACCTAGAGCATAATCCGCTCAGAGCGAGTCAATCCAGATGAACGGCTACCTAATCGCGCTCATAGTGTTCTTGGCCTGGATCGCGCTGGTCTACTACCTCCACAAGAGGAAATGGTTCGAGAGGCACAACATGAGCCTCATGGGACCCGCTGTGATGTGGAGGACCAAGCGCGGCAGGGAGCTCGTCGACAGGCTGTCCTCGCACAGGCGCTTCTGGACCTTCTACAGCAAGCTGGCGCTCTGGGTCTGCGCAGGATCTATGATGACCATCATGGTGCTGCTGCTCTGGGAAGCCACCCTCGTGAGCAAGATAAAGCAGGCCCCGTCACCCGAGCTGATCCTGGGCATACCTGGCATAAACCCGATCATACCTGTCGGGTACGGCATCCTCGCCCTCGTCGTCGGGATCGCGGTCCATGAGATAGCCCACGGCATAATTACACGGCTTGGCGGCATGAAGGTGCTCTCGCTCGGACTCCTGTTCCTGGTGTTCCCCATCGGGGCGTTCGTCGAGCCGGACGAGAACGACCTGAAGAAGACTACGCGCTCGAAGCGGGCGAAGGTGTTCGCCGCCGGGCCGGCCACGAACATACTTGTCGCGCTCATCTTCCTATCTCTGTTCTCCGGAGCGATGATGACATCCTTGGAGCCGGTCCACGAGGGGGCCGTCGCGACCGGGGTCGTCGCCGGGAGCCCTATCGCTGTCGCCGGGATCGCTACGGACTCGCTGATAGTGTCCGTGGGCGGCACCACGATATCGAACGCTACCGACCTGGCGGACAGAGTGTCCCCCAACCCGGGGGCGCCCGTGACGGTGCAATACTACTATCAAGGCGAGCTCAAGACAGCCACGGGCGTGACGGACGGCGTCGTCATATCGTATGTCGCGGAGGGCTTTGCCGCATACAACTCTGGCATGCGGACAGGCATGGTCCTCGTCTCGCTGAACAACACACCCATTACGAACATCGCCGCTCTGACCTCGACGATGGCGCGCTCTCATGCCGGCCAGACGGTGAGCGCGACCGTCATGGGCCTGAACAGCACCTCGGACGCCTTCGAGGTCAACACGAGCATATCCGCGGTGACACTCTCCGACAAATGGGACTACTACAACAAGTACGCGCCCTCCGAGAACGAAGCCAGCTACCGCGGCGTCGCGTACCTCGGCGGCGGGTTCCTGGTCTTAGGCGTCAGCGTGGTCAACGTCACCGCGTACTCGAATCTCCTGGCGCATCCGTTCGGCGGGGACAAGTCGGTCGATGACTTCACCAGGTCCTGGCTCCGCCTCATTACGCTCCCGTTCGTCGACCTCGCGCCAGTGCGTTCGCCGGTCTCGGACCTGTACGCCCCCAGCGGCTCATTGGCATGGATGCCAGACATGGCGTTCTGGCTCATCGCGAACTCCCTCTACTGGATATTCTGGATCAACCTCATGGTCGGCCTGACAAACGTCCTTCCCATGATCCCGCTCGACGGCGGCTACATCTTCAAGGACGCCTTCGACTACGCGCTCACGAGGGTCTGGAAGGGCGCCTCGAGAGAGAAGGTCGACGAGTGGTCGGGCAACTTCGTCACGCTTCTCTCGCTGTTCGTCTTCGGCCTGATCCTTTGGCAGATAGTCGGCCCGACGCTGAACAACATCTAGTGCTCGGCGAGGCCCGTCGACCTCGGATAGTTTATTATTACCCGGATTGTTACCAATTCGGATGCGATGTTCTCTCCGGAGAAGGACCTGAAGGAGCTGATATTGGACATACTGAGGAAGGACCAGATGTCTATCAGCGGCGTCTCGAGAGAGCTGACCTCGAAGGGCTTGAAGCTGCACAGGCTCGAGCTGTCAGGCTACCTGAAGGCGCTCGCTGACCTGAACGTCCTAAAGGAGAAGGACATCAAGCCGGCGAAGGTGTTCTCCGCATCGACGACCAGGGAGAGGAACCTGTTCGAGATGATAGGAGACAGCTGCGCGGACTACGCCCGGACGGCGGACGAGAGGGCGACGCTCGCGGCGTTTTGCCTGCAGAAGATCTTCAGGCGGGCCGTCTTCGACATGGAGGTCCGAAGGTGCGGGGTGGAGGGAGTGGTCGAGGGCAGGAAGGCCTCGGCCGAGGAGCGGTCGGAGGCCAAGTCGATACTCGCTCGGCTCGGATACAAGGTGCCTAACAGCGATGTCCCGACCATTGTCGAAAAGGATCTCGAGGGCCCCTTCCTGCAGGTGCTCGCGGACGTCACAGTCGAGCGTTTCAACGCGCGCGCGTACATGAAGCAGACTACCCAAACGAAGCTCTGACAAGGGACTGGTTTATCTACCCGGTGCAGATTCGGATATCGTGAACCTCAAGGAATTGGTCAAAGATCTCCGGGCTTACAAGGGCATTGAGCGCAAGGGTCCCATCGCGGGCGTCGCGAAGGTCCTCCTGCCACTGCCCTCCGAAGACGTCCTCGCATCGTACGGCGAGGACGCGGCCGTCATCAAGGTCGGCCGAGAGATCCTGCTGATGGCTTCGGACGGCATCAGGGAAGACCTGGTCAACAAGGACCCCCGCTGGGCCGGATACTGCGCCGTCCTCGTGAACGTGAACGACATAGCCGCGATGGGAGGCTTCCCGCTCGCGATGGTCAATGTCCTGTCGTGTCCCGACGAGAAGGTCAGGGAGCAGATCGTGCTCGGGATGAAGGAGGCGTGCGAGAAGTTCATGGTCCCCATGGTCGGGGGTCACCTGCATCCGGACTCGTCCTACTCCGCGGTCGACGTCGCGATCCTCGGCAAGACCGACCGGTCCAGGCTGGTGCTCAGCACGGGCGCCTCCAAAGGTGACTCGGTGATGTTCGCAATCGACCTCGACGGCGAGTTCACGAAGGGCGTCCCTTACTCCTGGGACACCACGTCCCGCAAGAGCCGCGAGGTCATCCGCCGGCAGCTGCGCACGATGAACAAGGTCGCCCCCTACCTCAACGCGGGCAAGGACATTAGCAACCCCGGATCCTTGGGCAGCCTCGGGATGATGCTCGAGGCCAGCGGGAAGGGCGCTAGCGTGATGATCGACTCGATCCCGAGGCCTCCGAAGGTCAACCTGATCCAGTGGCTGACATCGTACCAAGGGTGCGGGTTCGTCCTTTCCGTGAAGCCAGGCAGAGAGGAGACGGTCAAGGCGGAGTTCGCGAGGGCGGACATCACGGCGGAGGTCTGCGGCGCGGTGATCGACGAGCCCATCCTGGAAGTCGAGCTCGAAGGGGCGAAGGAGAAGCTCTTCGATTTCAGGCAGGACACGCTGGGATGCGCCGTGCCCGAGAGGCATTAGACATCCGCACGAAGGCCTAGTCGAAGTCGGCCAGGCCGGCCCTCTTGAGGTCCTTGAAGAACCTGAGGACGGGTTCGGGGTCGGTCCTCCCGTACTCGGCCGCGACCGCTTCTAGTATGTCGGCGCCGGTCCTTCTCCCGTCAGCGAAGTTGAGCAGTTCGGTCATCTTGTTCTCGAGCTCTCGGTCCTTCCCTTCTAGCTCCCGGTAGTAGGCGTATCCTTCGTCTCCGAGCTTCGACCTGAAAAGGTCCGAGCTCAGCGTGCCTAGGAAGAGCTTCTTCGGGACCATCCTGGCAAGCTCCCTGACTGCCTTCTTCTCCGGCGGCCTGTCAGGGACCTTCACTCCAGCACGCGTCGCAGCGAGCCTGAGCATGTCGTCGATCTTGGCGACCTCCTGGAGGTAGTTCGTGGTCAGCTCGTCATGGCTCCTGTTCACCAGCGAGTCGGTCTCCGCGTCCTTGCCGAAGCGCTCCGCTGACGAGGCGGCTAGGCGTTCCCGGGTCAAGATGTGGATCAGCCTTGACTTGCCCTCCGAGGCTATCGTGGATATCTTGTCCGCGAGCTCCCTAGGAGGGGTCCCTTCGTGAGCACTGAGCAGGTCCTTCACGACAAGAGCCCCGGCGTCCTTGATCCTCGCGGACCCTCTGGCCGCGGTCGAGGCGATGAACAGGAGCGCCCTTTCGGAACCCGCGTCCGCCAGCTCGAGCGCGGCCACCGAGGCGATCCAGCATATGCGCCTCATGCTGTCCTCGCTGACCTTGTCGATCGTGTCCATGCTCGTGTGGTAGAACTTGTCAGGCCATTGCGTGAAGCCCACGCACGGGACCCGCGTGGTCGATGCCGTGAACTCCGCGTGGTCGCTGCCGGCGCTGAACGTTGTCGGGGTGAACCGAAACTTCGTGCCCAGGCCGAGCGCGAACTGCTTGTCCAGGGCCATGCACGACCTCTCGTATACCTCCGGGAGATAGTCGTTCATGAATGATGGGAGCGAGTCTGGGGTCTTCGTCATGGTCAGTGTGGACCCGCAGAGCTCCTGGTCCTCCCCGACCATGTCGAGGTTTATCCCCGCGAGGAACCTGGACGGGATGTCCTCGTGGCTGGACAGGTACGCCACCGTCCCTAGCGTCTCCGGGACCCAGATGAATCTGATTGTCCTCTTGGGTCCCTCGACGCTTCCGCTCTTGATGAGCGTCGAGACGACCCTCGCGACCTCGAGGACGGCCCCGCTCCCGGACGCGTTGTCGTTCGCGCCCGGTTTCGGATGGCACAGGTGGCCGATCACGAATATCTCCTCGTCCGGACACTCGGTGCCTCTGATGGTGGCTGTCACGACCTCCGAGTGGCTGGGGTACAGCCTGGCGTCGACCGTGGCCCTGAGCTTCACCTTGTTCCCGGACTTCAGCAGCTTCCGCAGCTGGTTCCCCTGGCGCTTGCTCAGGGAGAAGCCGAACGCCAGCTTGTTCAGCTCATCCGAGGCCGGCCACAGGCCTTGGTAGCCGTGGGCGTCGGGTATGTCGATGGTCTCTCGTACATTCGGGAACTCGAATGTCAGCGAGTCTGTGATGACCCCCGCTGCGCCCCTCTTGAAGACCGCCTGCTCGTGGACCAGCCGCGCGCGGCCCGTCGCCAGCACGAGCTTGCCTTTCACCTTCTTGCCGCGGTAGTCCTCGTCCTCCACGCCGGAGCCGACATCCACGAGTTCCGCGAGCACCCCTCCCTTCGGCGTGCCCTTGCTGAACGTCTGGAGCGACTGGGGGATGTCCCGGTAGCTCGCCAGCAACCTCTCCTCGGGCTCGACCAGCGAGAGCTCGGCGTCCCTCACCTCCCAGCCGACGGGCGACCTGTGGGTCCAGTACATGTGTTTGCCGTCCGCTGGGAACTGCTCTATCCGCGCGTCCCTCAGGCCGAGCCTCTTGAGCTCGCCCTTGACGTACTCGGCGGCCTCGTGGTACATCGGGGAAGCTTGGATCCTGTGAAAGCGTGCTATCTGCGCGACGTACGATTTGGCGATGCTGCCTGAGACCTCGTTTGTTGTGAGCGTGTCCAGCGTCATGTCCAGACCTCTGTGCCTTGGCCGGGGACACCCTTCTGCGGTATCTAGTTGTCGCTGATCCTCTCTTCGTTGGTCTCGGCCATCGCGCACCCCACGTTCTCACCCGAACGACCAGCATCGCAAAGGATAAGAAGCTAAAACCACTATGAAGATGCAGAGAGCGAGAAACACGGCAATACAGCGGTTGGCAACCAATCCCAGAAGGCGCCTATACGCTGGGGTAGGTTGAGCTAGTAAAAGGGGACTGTCACGCTGCGGCCCCCACCGTGCTCGACTCTCTTCGCTTTTCCTTTCTCACTTCGAGACGGCCTCCGAATCAGTAGCTGTCGACTCGGGCAAGCCCTTCCCGAGGCTCATGACGCTCGGCATCGCGAACGTGGCGAGGCCGATAAGCAGGGTGACCGCGCCGGCGATCACGAACCACATCTGAGCGCCGAGCATGTCCGCGGCCGGACCTGCGACGGCCAGTCCCACGGGTGCCATGGCCATCGACGAACTCGCGAGGAGACTCAGGACCCTGCCCTGCATATCGGGCGGGATGACCGTCTGGAGGATGGCCATGATCGTGGCGTTCACCATCGAGATGAAGAACCCGACCGCGAAGACTCCTCCCAGGGCGGCGGTGAACATGCTTGCGGGCATGAGTCCAGGAGACGCGAGCGCAGGTCCAACGACGGCGAGGCCGACTCCGACGGTGGCCATCTTGTTCCTGAAGCCGCCCCATATGCCCAGCGCGACCCCTCCTAGGATCATCCCGACTCCGATCGACGCCTGGAACGCGGCGAATTGCGGCGCACCCCCTCCATAGTGCTCGAAGGTCAGTATCGGGAGCAGCGCATCCATTGGTGCGAAGAGGAAGTTCAGGACCATCGCGGCCGTGAACAGCGTCATCGCTCCCGGCCAGTTCTTGACGAACCGCATCGCCTGGCGAACGTCCCCGGTGACCGAGGTCCGCTCGTCGCGAGCCCTCCTCGGCTGAGGGATGGGGGTCGCGAGGACGGCCGTGATGGCGATCGCAGCCGTGATTATGTCCACGGACAGGACCGCGTATATCGGTACAAGGGCCAAGAGGATCGCTCCGAAGATAGGCGCTCCTATGTTCCCAATCCCGAAGATCGCCTGGCTGATGCCGCTTATCCTTGCGAGCTGCTCCTTGGGGACCATGAGGCTCGTCGTGGACAGGAGCGCAGGCCGCTGGAAGGCGCTCCCGACCGAGCCTGCGAGAAGGATGACTATCACGTTCCAGACCTCAATCAGGCCCTGCCAGAAGAGGACGACAAGTGCGGCGGTGGAAAGCGCGACTGCGAGGTCCGCGAAAACCATCACCTTCTTCCTGTTCCATCTGTCGACAAACGCGCCCGCGAACGGCCCCACCACGACCTGCGGCGCAATCGCGGATATCATCGCCATTGCGAGGACGGTGGCCGACCGGGTCTCGATCGTGAGCCACCAGACGAGGGCGAACTGGACCAGCCAGCTGCCCATGAGCGACACCGATTCCCCCGCCCAGACCTTCATGAAGTCCCTCATCCAGGGGGTGCGTTCCTTGCCTGCCCCGTTCGAGGGACCTTGATCCGCCGTGCCCGTTCCGCCGTTCATGTCTGATTCCAGGGCCGTCCACTCGGCATAACGCAGCTGGTCACAAGTGGCCGATTCCTGTCCCCGGATTGCAGGGCGGCCCTGTCAGGTCGAACGTTTATCGTCACCCCCGGCCATGCTTGGCGGAGGAATCACATGAAGACAAGCGCGAGGAACCAATTCCCCGGGAAGATAGTGAGTGTCGAGAAGGGCGCCGTCGGGGCGGTCGTGAAGATAAGGATGGACGCACCAGGTTTGATCACGTCGTTCATCACGAAGGAGTCTGTGGAGGAACTCGACCTGAAGAAGGGCGACAAAGTGGTGGCAATCGTCAAGTCGACGGAAGTGATGGTCGCCAAGGGCGACTAGGACAGAAAGGTGCTAGGCCACTGAGGTTGCCGACCTCGCCAAGCGTCGGCTACCCAGAAACCTCCTCGGCCCCGCTTCCCGGTGAGCGGTGATAGTCCTCGGTAAGGCTGTTCCCGTCAGGGCCTGACCCGATCCCCGAGGCAGAGGCGTTCGATCCCGCCCTCCGGCAGGACCTGGCGCCACCTTCAACCCCATCGGACAGAGCCTCATAGTTGGTATCTGGACCGGCGCCGGTTCGGTTACGACGTCCCCAGCTGTCACCCCCACTAACGACGGTTTTGGTGTATAAGGACACGCCGAACGTCCCGGTCGAGCCTAGCGGACTTCCAATGTAAGGGGTGCTATAAAATGGATTCGTGTGAATTCCGGCGGGAGTAGAGTCATTCTGGCCCCACGGCACGCTCATGACAAGGTCGCGATGGTCACCGCGACGGCCGCATACGCCCTCGCGGCAGGTGCGAGCTGGGACACCCGCACCGCCTCCTCCGGCTGGTGGTACCTGGCGAGCTCCCCCGACTCCCCGGGCCCGAAGCATATGATGGGTGCCCTGGTGACCCGGGCGATCTTGTTGTCATCGGCTTCAGAGAGGCCGTAGATCAGCTTCGGCCTCGAGCCGGTCTGGTCCTTGATCGCATCAAGGGCGACCTTCACGAGCGCAGAGCCAGGCGAGGTCCGATACGGACGGTACCTGTGCACCCCCGTCTTCAGCCTGAGGTCCACCTTGCTTCTCAGCCCGAGGCTCCTGATGACGTCCCTGATCTCGCGCTCCCCCCTATCCTTCAGCCCGGGGAGCGAATAGCGGACCATGTAGACATAGCACTTCTCGGGGACGCTCAGGCTGTCGGAGCCGCCCTGTATCTTGAGGACGGTCTGCGACTCGCTCAGTGGGGTGCCGTCGTCCCCCTTCATGTCACGGGAGGTCCTCCCGCGCAAGCTGTCCAGCGCGGAGACCAGCCTGGAAGCGTCCGAAATGGCGCTTATGCCCTTCTCGGGGGTCGCTCCGTGAGCGGCCCTCCCGCGGAGGTCGATGTCGAAGTACGACGCCCCCCTGCGGCCGATGGTGACCTCGTCCAGACCGCCGAACCCCTCGCCTACGATCACTGCCTTCGACCGCTTGTACGCGCCGGACTCCGCGAGCGTCCAAGTGCCCATGCCTGTGTCCTCCTCCCCGGTGACCGCCTGGAACGCGAACCTGACCTGCTTGGCCCCGCCGGATTCGGCGATCGCCCTGTACGCCAAGAGCATCGTGGCGATGCCGCACTTCATATCGAGCGTCCCGAGGCCGTACATCATACCCTTGTATATCTCCGCCCCGAACGGGTCGTGCTTCCAGCCAGCCATCACCTCCACGGTATCCATGTGGCCGTTGAAGACGACGCGCGGGGCGTCACGGGGGCCGATCTCCGAGACCACATTCGGTCCGCACCCCTCCACCGGGACGAACTTGGGGGATAGGCCCCACTTGTCCAGCATGCCGAAGATGAACTTCCCGAGCCTGTGCTCGTTGTGGTATATGCTAGGTATCCTGACGAGCCTCTGGGACAACCTCACGACTTCTTTCTCGTCAATCGCGTCTGCGACCGAGCTCGCCTCGGCCCTGACCTCGCGCACCCGCGCCATCATGGTGGACTGGAAGGGCAAGGATAATCAAGAACTTTGAGTCGTGCCTGCCGTGGGGTCAAGGCTTCGCAGCCGGGGCGCGCGCGCCCTTTCCTGAGGCCTTCCCGCTCCGGTAGATTGCGACGCCGAGTATGGACGCGAGCAGCTCCAGGCTCCGGATTGTGCGGGCATCGGGTATCTTGTTCCCCCAAGTGCTCCCGGTCTCAATCCAGCCAAGGAGACGCGAGTCCGGGCCGTATATGAACACATCGACATAGTCACCTTCGATGCTGTCGTCAGGCGCAGTCCGCCTACCGATGGCCATCAAATGCTCGTTGTACGTGTACGCCTCGTCCTCCGTGTACGGATTGTCCTCCGCCAGGAAGAGCCTCGTGAGGCTGCTGATGACGGTGTGCTTGTGCCTCTTGGGGTTGAGGACCTCGTCCTCGGTGTACGCGAGCCCTTTGTGCGCGGCCCAGATCTCCGCCCTCATGCCGTGCATCGTTTTGTACCTGAACAGGCCGTCCGACTCGGACCTGAGGGCTATCGAGACCTCCCTGATGTTGAACTGGGTGAACACCATCTTGGCAGCCTGGTCGAGCAGCTCGTCGAGGTCGAAATCGTCCTCCGCAAGCCGCTTCACCATGACGTCCAGGCTGGCGAGGGCTCTAATCGACGGCTCCTTGGCGCCGTGGGAATAGTCCATCTTGAGCTTCCTGGAAACCTCGAGATAATTGATGCCCTTGGGCATGCTCTTTGCGACCCCATTGGAGGCGCCATTGTGGTTCAGGGGGCGGTCCATCGTCACCCGTTTGCACTTGGGCCCTTAATAATCCTATCGTGGGACGACTCAAGCGGCGTAACAGGCCCCGGGAGAACGCTTATTACCGAAGCGGGTCAGTGTTTGCGAGACCTGTCAGGCTTCGCCCGGATGTCCATGACGTCCTGGAGCTTGCTCCTGATATCCAGCGGCCTGGGGACCTCCTCCCAGCACATCTGGACCCCTCGATCGCTCCTCGTGTCGCCGCTCTTGTCGAGTCCCTGGGTGGAGAACGCGAACGTCCCGCACCCGGTGTACTTCTCCCACGGGGACTGGGACATCCGGACATCCTCTATCTGCGTCAGGGGGATGTCCTCGTAGATCTTCGTCATTAGGCCCTTGCGAGTTATCTTGATTATCCTCTCGTCGGTCGCTGCGTATGTGATGTTCGTCCATCCCCTGCGCCGGACGAGGAAGAACGATGTCGCCAGGATCGCTGCAATCAGGTAGGTCCACTCCAAGACCGCTCCGAGCGCCCCTGCCACGGTGGACGACAGGTACGGCACATGCGGGGCCTTGGGGACGACGTTCAATGCGACCATCGCGAACAGCACTGCGGCCAGCAGAAGCGCCAGCCAAGCCAGCTTCATGTGGAACCAGCGGCTCGGACGCGATTCGAACACGACCCTCTCGTCGCTGGACAGCATCTTCCTAGGCACGAGTCTCGAGCTTATCTCCGTAGCGGCTTTTCTAGCCTTTCCCCCCATGACGAACCCCGAAGGCGGTCATCGACGTTCTCGATATATTAGAGTATTCAAGGACTCCCCCGTGTACTGCTGGCCAGGTGCGACCCTGAGACGCTCGAGCGCGCTCTGCAATGGGCTAAAGCTTCGCGCCGCAGGACCCGCAGTTCGTCGCTCCGTCGGGGTTGAGGGCGCCGCAATAGTGGCATTTGACCTTCACGATCTCCCTCTCCCGGACCTCGGTCTGGACCACGGCGGGCGAGCTGCTAGCCTGGGAGGCGGCAATCTTCGCCTCGTGCCCGCGCCATACCGCCGAGACAATGAGCAAGACCAAGCTCACTGCGAGGAGCCCAAGGCCCGCCCAGAGACGGAAGATCAACAGCAGGAGAGAGATGAGCAGCAAGGTCACCCCGATCGCCAGGACGATAGTGCCGGGGGTCTCGAGCATCTTCCTCACGGTCGACTGTGCCTGCTCGGCAACGAATTCCTTTGCTGGCTCCACAGGGTGCTTCCCAGATTCTCCGAGCTTGTTGCCGCACCTCAGGCAGTACGCCGCGTCCTGAGGATTCTCGCCCCCACAAGAATCGCATCTCACGGCCATTCCCCTTTCGAGGCGCAACGGACTCTGAGCATATTGATGTTGTCATTTCATCTCGCGGCTGAGCGCATGCGGGACTGGCATTCGATGTGCTCGGCCCCTGGAGGAACCTCATTATCACTCTTGGTATTGGCCAGATGGTGTCCGGATCCCCGGAAAACTGGAAAAAGATTTAGGGCAGAGGCGACCTTAGGGTACGTTGGGGAAGCCGTGGCGAAGGAGGATGAGAAGGAGCTCGAATCGACCGTCGCGCGCCTTCACGACACGATATCGAAGTATCAGGAGGCCAAGAGGCTGGCCGAGGACCGCAGCCTGCAGTTCCGATGGCGGGCTGCGCTGAGGACCTTTGGATCGGCTGAGGAGGAGCTGGCGAGGAACGCCGACTATCCTCGGATGGCCAGGCTGTTCGACATCGTCCGCAACGACGGGAAGATCAGGCTCATGATGGGCTACGGTCGCTACAACCCGTACCCGGATTTCTCGAACGAGGGAAAGCGGCGCCAAGTCGAGGCACTCCTGAAGATAGAGCAGCCCCTGGTCCAGATGATGGAGGAGGCGGGAAACCTCTGGCGCGCCGGCGACTTCGGCGGGGAGGCGGCACTTCTTGAGGACTATGCGACCTCCAACCCGCAGAGGGAAGCCATCCTGAAGCTGGCTGAGGAGGCCAGGAGCGACGCGCTCTCGGGTGCGGTCTCCGGGACTAGACCCAAGAGACGCTAGTCCGAGATCCGCGTTCAGTGGATTCGCGTCCCCGAATCAAACTTGCTTCTTGTCGGCGAATATCATCGTATGGTTGCCCGCGACGCGAGCCCTGGGCCGCTTTCGCCTGACAATCGAATATGCGATTTC
>JAJYIS010000151.1 GCA_021789945.1 Thermoplasmata archaeon
CCGATCTACTGGCACCTCTGTCAGGGCCGCTGTCGGAGCCTCCGCCGGGGCCGCCGCAGGAGCCTCTTCAGGATAGGCTCCGCAGATGTAGCAGTAGAGCTTGCCGTCAGTGACGCTCTCGAGCTCTGCGCCGCACTTCTTGCAGATCTCGACCTTGCCTTCGTCGGCCACTTCCGCCTCGGTCTCGGCCTCCGCCGCCTCGCCGTCCTCTATGTACTCGTTGCATCCGTAGCAATACCACTTCTCGACGGCCTCGACGAAATGAGGCTCCTCTCCGCACTTCGGACACTTCGAAGCTTCCATCCTCATCCTGCTCCGGTCATCTCCAGGCCTAAGGCCTGGCACTTCACGTCAGACTACCTGTGGGGAGCGTATTTAACCGTACTTTCCTGGAAATCAGTCATGATAACGCAGGGGCCCGCGAGCCAGACGCTCCGGGAAGACCGTAGCGTACTTGTAGCAGGATTGACGAAGGCCCGGGCCCCGGATCCTCAGAGGTACGCCTAGAGGATGGTGAGAGCTGTGAGGGGCAGGAGATGTCAAAGGAGCTTGATGAGCGACCGTGACGCGGGAATCGAAGGGCTCCCGCTGCAGCTTCTGATCATGGTTGTGGTGGCTGGTCTTGGGCTGACGATCATCATGGGATGGATGAACTCGATCTCCGCGCCCAAGTCAATCGGCGAGATATTCGTCAACCCCTCCGAGATCATAGTGCACGACGACGACAACGACGGGATCTACACCGCGGAGGGCCTGGTGATGACGGTGACAGTGACGGACCAAGGGGGCAACAGGCTCGAGGGAGCGACGGTGCTCCTCGAAGGAGGGAATGTCAGGACGAGCTCAGGGGAGCCGGTCAGGGGCGTAACGGACTCCAGGGGTCAGGTGATGTTCACGGACATCACGGTCGAGCAGTTCGGCTCGAAGCTGACGACAATCACGGTGACCGTCGCCAAGGGAGACTACGGAGTAGATTCGAGCTACGAGATTCCCGTCGTCCCGAGCTGACCGGGAATGACCGTCGCGTGGGACGAGCGAGGGCTCGAGTCGCTCCCTTTGAAGCTGGTCATAGTTGCGATCATCGCGACGATGTCGGTGGTGCCGGCCGGGCAGACCCTGGACGCCTTCCGGGACCGGGACTACATGACGCGCGCGGAGGTCCAGCTCGAGAGCATCGTCTCCGCGGCCGAGACGCTCCTCGTCGAGGGCCCGGGCGCGGTCAGAACGCTCCACCTCGATTTCGAGAGGCAGGGCAGGGCCGGGTTCGAGAGCCTCTCGGTCGGGGACAGGAGAGGGGGACCTAACATGTCCCTCGTCATCCTGCGCACGATCGGAGGGGCGATCATGATCCGGGGGGCAAGTGAGCCCCAGGTCTGGCTGATGGGCGCTTCCGGGTCGTCGCTGGATATCCTGATACTTTCGTTCGCCGTGAGGCTCTCCGCGCAGCTCGACGGCAGGATGCCCTACGTCCTCGCGGAGCTGGTCTGATGGACTTCGTCGTCTCGAAGGTGGCGATGTCCATCTGCGCGCTCATCGTCGCTTCGATCCTCTCCGGTCTCCTTGCCAAGGACGCCCTGTTCGAGCCCTGGGACGAGCTTAGGAGCATCGTCAAGGGGTTCTGCTCGTTCGCGGACGAAGTCGCTCTCTCGGAGGCCGACGCCGATGTGGCTTGGATCGTCCCCTTCAAGGCCGACGGGAGCTCCCTGTCGATCAAGCTTGAGAACTTCACCGTGATTGGATCGTCGGACGGCCACAGGGCCGTCGACCAGCCCGCATGCAGGCTGAGGACCTGGCCCTTCGAGGGCTATGTCCTGAACTCGACGATGGTGGAGGCGCTTGACAGGACCATGCCAGCGATCTCGGCCAGCTCGGGCCTCACGATCGAGCTCAGCTCCAGGGGGGCCACGCTGGACGGTGTGCAGGTGACGCTTATGTTCGCCGCATTGGCCTAGGACTTCTTCGAGAAAGATGACGCCAGCTCTCTGACGGTCTCCGAGAAGATGTCTGCTTCTTCGACCGTGTTGTACAGGTACACGGACGCGCGCGCGCACCCATCAAGGCCGCGCGCGTGGAAGTACGGGTGGCAGCAGTGCATCCCCGAGCGCAGCATGATGTTCTTCGAGTTGTCCATTATCATCGCGACATCGTGTGCGGAGAGGCCGTCGATGTTGAAGCTCAGGATCCCGCTCCGCAGGTCCGGGTCCACCGGCTTCAGCAGCCGGACGCCGTCGATGGCGGCGAGGGCCTTCGTCATCCTCCGGTTGAGCGTGATCTCATGCGTCCGTATCTCGTCCAGGCCGATCGATGACAGATAGTCGAGGGCGACCCCGGTCCCGACGATGCCCGAGTAGTTCTGGAGCCCGGCCTCGAACCTCTCCGGGGCTGCGAGCAGCTGGTACGAGTCGTACCTCGTGTCAGTGACCCCGTGCCCGCCGTACATGATCGGCCTCAGGCGCTCAGACAGCTCCGCCCGGTAGTAGAACAGGCCGACCCCTGAGGGGCCACACATCTTGTGAACAGACGACGCGAGATAGTCCACCCCGAGTGCGCGCACATCCAGCTTCCTGCTGGGGGCGAACTGGGCGGCGTCGAACAGCACTTCCTCCTG
>JAJYIS010000054.1 GCA_021789945.1 Thermoplasmata archaeon
CCGCGTTCATGATGGCCGTGGTGTTGGGGGCCGCGAAGAGGCCGCCTCCGATGCCGATGATCAGCATGACGCCCTCGAACATGAGCAGGTCGAAGTTGTACGGGAGCAGGGTCAGGAGGAACAGGCCGATCGCGGTGATGACCATCCCGGCCGTGGCGAACACCCTCGCGCCGTACCTGTCGGTGAGCGCGCCCCCGACTGGCCCGAATATCACGAAGCCCAAGAGCATGGGCAGCATGTAGACGCCCGCCCAGAAGGGAGTCTCGGTGTAGGCGTAGCCGTGCAGCGGCAGGTAGATCCCCTGGAGCCAGATGACGACGAGGAACATGACCGCCCCTCGTCCCAGACCGGACAAGAGAAGGCTGATGTTGCCATATGCGAACGGCCGTATCTTGAACAGCGAGAGGCTGAAGAGCGGCTCCTTGGTCCTCCGCTCCACGAACACGAATGCCACTAGGAACGCGACCCCCAGCACGAAGGACGCGATGACCCACGGGTCCCCCCAGCCCATCTGCGAGCTGCCATACGGCTGGAGCGTGTACGTGAACCCGAGCGAGATGAGGATCAGCGAGAGGGCGAGAGAGATGTTTCCCCAGTAGTCCATCCTCACCTTCTGTCTCGCCGAGGTCTCCTTCAGCTTGAACTTGGACCAAAGGGTCCCTGCGACGGCGAACGGCACGTTCACGACGAACACGAGGTGCCAGTCGTAGCTCACCAGGAACCCGCCCAGTATGAGCCCGGTCAGCGACCCCACGATGAATCCTATCTGGTTAATGCCGAGGGCCTTCCCCCGCTCGTTGATGGGAAACGCATCTATGATCAGGGCGGTGCTGTTCACCATAAGGAACCCGCCTCCGACCGCCTGGACCATCCTGAAGACTATCAACAGGAGAGCGCCCGTGTTGCCCGACCCGCTCGGCACGATCGACAGCAGAACAGAGGCTATCGTGAACACGATGAACCCCCAGGTGTACATCCTGACCCTGCCGAAGATGTCCGATATCCTTCCGAAGGTCACGAGCACGGTCGCGAGCACGATGGAATAGCCCATCAGGATCCAGAGCAGATAGGCGAACTCGCCGCTCGCGAACGCATCGATGTCCAGCCCCCGGAAGATCGTCGGGAGCGTTATAAGGACGATGTTCATGTTGATGGACGCCATGAGGGCGCCCAGCATCGTGTTCGTGAGCACCGTCCACTTGTACTCCATGGGTTGGGCCTGAACGAATCGGACCTTAAAAGAATTGGGGGACGACTCCCTTGAGAGGACGCCGCGCGAATCTGGTTCCGCGGGGGCTAGCCGTTCTTCAAGTACCTGTGCAGCGCCTCGACGGCGAACCCTGAGATCCACTGGTCCTTCTGAAGATACGGCCTCTCCGACTGCCACCAGAAGCCATCCGGGTGCCTGGCCCTCAGGAGCCACTCGATCGGCCTCGCCATGCGCTCGTCGCCCGGGCCGTAGCCGAGCCGCGTCAGGAGATACAGGGCGCTCAGGCCGTTCCCCAGGTACGGCGGGTACTTTAGCTTGGTCCAGTGCTTCTCTGAGTGAAAGTACGATTCGTGATAGTTCCTCTCGAAGAACCTGTCGAGGAAGAAGTCCGCCCCCTTCCGGACCGCAGGCAGGCTGCTGTACCTCTTGGACCTCGAGAAGCCTCGCACGACCATCATGGTCGTCCATATGCAGCTGGGGACGTCCCTGTATCCTCTCGGGTCCGAGCGCGGGGTCTTGCCCGTCCTCACGAGCTCGAGGAAGTCCACCATCTGCATGCGCTTGTACTCCGGCAGGTACTTGACATCCTGCTGGTACGGGATCCCCCATCCGCCGTCATGCCTCTGCATGCTCAGGAGCCAGTCGGCGAGCTTCTTCACCCTAGGGTCACTATCCATGCCGTACAGGAGCAGGTTCCAGAGCGCGTACGCGTTGTAGTGCGGGAGCGGGAAGATGTCGTGCTTCGGGCCGAGTATGGACCCGTCCCTGCGCTGCCAGCTGAGTATCTTCTCCACGACCTTGCCTATGTTCCCCTCCGACCTGTCCGTGCACATGTCATCCAGCACCTCCAGGTTCCTGAGTATGGTGACGAACGTCCACCCGATCGGGGGACCAGGCCCAGCGTCCTCTGCGGCCTTCCTCACCCTTGAGATCGGCCAAGTGCCGTCCTCCCTCAGGGTCTCAAGGAGCCTCACCCTCGGAGGGAAGGTCCTACATTCGCTGAACGTCCTCTGTACGACGGAATCGTTCGCATCCATATCCAGAGTGTCGACGAGCACCCAGTACTTGACCGGAGGCACGGAGACCTGGAGCAGCTTCCTGGAGGATTCCTGAACCACGCGGTCGATGTCAGAGAGCGGCATCTGCGATGGATGTGATTGTCGCGGCCGCTGTTATTACTTGCGCCCCAAGGGCGCTACGATGATATGCCAGCGCGCCCGGGCTGTGTGCGCGGCCGCGGACGGCGTCGAGCCCTCATCTGACGGGGCCTTCTATCCACTTGGACTTGTACAGGGAGGCGAAGATTACGCCGGCGATCCCGAAGACGATCGTCACCAGCACGAGAATGAACGCCAGCTCAGGGCTCATCCTGTCCTCCACCGCCATATCGACGAAGACCCCCGCGGCAACGAGGATTATCGTCAGGAGTATCGCTACGCACGCGGATATCCTGACCGCCAGTTCCAGCAGCGGGTGCCTCTTGAACGTGTGTACGATAAGGGCCACGACGGTCAGAATCGAAAGCAGCACAATAAGGACAGCGAGAGACATCTGACCGGTCGAGCCCAGCCCGACCCCGGCGCCCTCGGATGCGCCAGCGGCCATCCATGCAACCGCAAGCGCGCAAATGGGCGACGAGAAACCGATCCCCTCACGCGCGCTCACGGTCATGATCTCCCCCACAGACACAGACGTAATGGTCAGTCCTGAGTACTTGGCCTTTTTGAGTGGGGCACGAGTGTCCGTGACTGGTGCTCGACGGAGGAAGGGTACTGGCTGCGCATGCGAAAAGTCCATATCGCAGTCAGCAGACTAACCTCCGGGGATAGAAGGTGTGGATCTCGAAGCGGATGGCGGCGGCAGTCATAGCTGTCCTAGCATTGGCTGTCGCCGGGATCTACTTGGCATTCCTAGCCCCTCCGAAAGGGCTCGAGCCGGCCACCTATACCCCCCATTCCGCGATATCCATCACCGAGAACGACGAGTTTAACACGTCCAACGGGGTAGTGAGAGGGACTGGGACCTCGTCCGACCCGTATGTGATCGAAGGCTGGATGATCGGATCGACGAATAGCAGCATATGCATATCCGTCATCAACACGGACGTCCATTTCGTCATCAGCAAGGTCCATCTGACCCATGCGGCGAAAGGCATCTTCTTCCAGGACGTCATCCACGGACGGGTGGAGAGCTCCCTCCTTGACAACCTCACGGTCGGCGTGACGGTTGCCGTCTCTGACTCGTGCGGGATCGTGGACAACACCGTCAGGAACTGCAGCATCGGCGTCGACGTGATGGAGGCGAGCAACATGAACATCGCCGGGAACATCTTCAAGAACAACGGCGTGAACATTCAGCAGCCGAGCCAGCCCTGGGTGTTCACATGGGTAGGGACCGCCCTCTGTCTCGCGGTCACCATACCGCTGGCGATCGTCGTGATCGCAGCGGCGTACGCGCGGCTCCGCTCGAAGTACGGTCGCGAAGGTCCCTGAGCCATTCGGCACGTGTGGCTCCCCGCGGACCGGCGGGGAGAGACTCTGCGACCAGAGGAAACGTATTTAGCAGGGGTTCCGATTCCTCACGAGACGAGCAGGTGTAATCTAGCTGGTTAGGATTTTGGCCTTCCAGCCTCCCAACAAAAGGACCAAAGAAAATTGGAGAGGGACGAAAGCCAACGGCCCGGGTTCAAATCCCGGCACCTGCACTTTCATCCAGAGAGTTTCAGTTTAGATCATTATGCATCTCTGCAATGGTGGTCTAAGCGTCCGACTCCTCATCTTCTCCACGCGCAGGGGCGTGAGCCACGGCATAGATCTCATCGAACTGCCTTGACTCCGCAAGTGCTAGTGGCTGGACATAGCAGTGAGGGTGGAAATCCACGACCTGCCTGTGTCGGTAGCTGTCGTCGATGAAGTCGTCTTCCTTGTCTTCGGCTTCCTGCATCTTCTTCTTTTTCAGTCTTACCATCTCGGTCACCTATCCTGCTATCTCCGCGTATTCACATACCTCAGGTGCGATCTCGCTGTCGGCCTGCAGACTCCGATCTATCTCAGATAGATCAGTCAGGAGCTGCGCGATGTCCTTGACATCTTCTCCAAGACCAGACATCTCGTTCACGAGATCCTTCAGGTCCTGAAGCGTGTGTGTCTTCACCCATTCGACTGCCTGGGCGTTACGGACCGCCTTTTGCGTCGCATCCCTGCGCTTCATTGCATCCCATCCTAAACGGTTTTGTCTGACGATTTGTCAGCTGTTTCACCATATATCGGTGTGTAGTATTTAATCATTCCCGAAATGTCGCAATGCAGGGGCCAGAGTTGTCGGACCTTGCTCGCTGCGGCCTACTGGAAATCTCTTAGAGATTTCTTATCCTGGATGCAGCAATCGCCTGAACAGAGAAGAACTCCGCGCCCAAAGCATGTCGGACGGAGAACCCTCACGAACGGCGGAAAGAGCACTCGGCCGTCTAGGCCCTCTGGAAACACTTTTATGAGCACAACCACATTTAGATGCAGTCAGCCAGGTGGATGAAGAGTTGGGCCTTCTAGACACGATGTTTAACAAGGAGAGCAAGCTGCTGGAAAGGGCGAAGAAGGAGCTCGCAAAGGTCGATTCGCTGCAGCAGAGCGGCAGGAAGGAAGAGGCCGTCTCAGAGCTCGACAAGACCAGCGCCATGCTAAAGGAGAACCTGTTGTTCATCGGCAAGAAGAAGCGGGACTTCTCGATCGTCTTCGCGTCGCTTGGCGCCAAATACATCTCGTTCGGGAAGGAACAGATGGCGCTCGACGCGGCGAAGGTGTCGATCCAGCTGGACCCGAGGAACGCCTACGGGATGAAGGTCGAGGGGGTAGCTTCCCTCAGGCTCGGCCTGAAGGACGCCGCGCTGGCCTCCCTGAGCAGCGCTGTCGCCGCCGCCCCTGACTCGGAGGAGATGTGGGCTGCGTATGCTGAGGCCCAGGAGGAGATCGGCGACGTGGCTGGCGCGACCGAGAGCTACAACCGCGCCCTTGGGATCAATCCTCTCGCGGTGAGGTACCTGGACAGGATGCTAGTCCATGCGCCCGATGACGTCAGCCTGATCAAGCGCAAAGGACTCGCACTCACGAAGCTGAAGCGGTTCGACGAGTCGGTCCAGACGTTCGAAGCGGGGATCAACCTCGCTCCCAAGGACAAGGACTTGTGGATAGGGAAGGCCGAGGCGCTCAACTCCTCGGGGAAGGGCTTGGAGGCCATCGACGCACTCAAATCCGCGCTCAAGTTCGACCCGGACGATGTGTTCTGCATCGACAACATAGGGAGGATACAGCACAAGCTCGGGAACAGGGAGGAAGCCCTGAGTAGCTTCGAGCTCGCGTCGAAGAAGGACCCGGACAATAAGACCGTCTGGAACGAGCTGGGCATCGTCCAGGAGGAGCTGGGTCGGACGGAGGAGGCGCTCGAATCCTTCGAGCGCGCGCATGCGCTGGACCCGAAGGACATCGCCGTCCTGCTGAACAAGAAGAAGATACTCATGAAGACCGGGAAGCACCAGGAGGCTGTGGAGACCTGCGACAAGGTGCTTGTCCTGGACCCGCACGATCACGAGACCCTCCTCGACAAGTCGAAGGCGTTGTCCGCGCTTGGCAAGCACGCAGAGGCGCTGACGTTCACGGACGCGTCCCTCAGCCTCTCGCCGAAGTCGAAGGACGCGATGAACCTGAAGAAGCATGAGCTGATCGAGCTTGGCAGGCACGAGGAGGTGGTCGCATGGTGCAACAGGATGCTCGAATCCGACCCGAACGACATCCAGACGATGATGGACAAGGGGACCGCCCAGATGAGGTCGGAGAAGCTCCAGGATGCGGTCAAGACCTTCGAGAAGGCCCTCAAGGTCTCGCCGAACAACCTCGCGGCCCTTGACGGCCTCAAGCAGGCTTACAAGCGGATGAGGAACGACGATCTCATCGTGCGCACGTGCGACAGGATCGTCAGCGTCGACGACAAGAACAAGGAGGCCTACTTCGACAAGGCTGCCGCCTTGGACCGCGCGGGCAAGGTGGACGACTGCGCGGCCGCCTACAGGCTCGCGCTCAAGCACGACCCCTCTAATCCGGCGGTGTTCTACAGCTTCGCGGCGATGTACCTCAGGACGGGAAAGCCCCGCGAGGCCATGGATTTCGCGAAGCAGGGCCTGATGGTCGCGCCCGCGGACCACAACCTCTGGAGGATCAGAGGAGATGCCAGCTTCCAGTCGAAGGAATTCGATGACGCCGTCGTGGCGTACTCGAAGGCGACCGAGCTCGACCCGTCGGACAAGGTCGCCTTCGCCACGCTCGGCCGGGCGCTGGTCGAGGAGAAGCGGTACGAGCAGGCGCTCGCAGCCTACGAGCACTCTCTGAAACTCGATGCGAACGACAATTCAATATGGCACTATCGCGCGCTCGCGCTGGAATGGCTCGAGCGGTACCCAGACGCCCTCGCCTCCGTCAAGGAGGCCGTCAGGCTCGACCCGCGGAGGCCGGAGCACCGGGCGAAGGAGGGGGATCTCCTGGCGAAGCTGGGAAGGCCTGAGGAGAGCCTGGCATCATACGACGAGGCGCTTAGACTGTCCCCGAACGACCTCCCCGTCCTCAACGCCAAGAAGGACCTCCTGAAATCGCTGAAGAGGAGTGCCGAGGTGGTGGCCGTATGCGACAGGATACTGACGATCTCGCCCAAGGACAGGGAGGCGCTCGTCGACAAGGGCAGCGCCTCACTCTTGGTGAAGAAGCCGAACGAGGCGCTGGTGTGCTTCAACAAGGCCCTCCAGATCGACCAGAACGACCTCGACACCCTCGAGCTGAAGAAGATGGCGCTGATAGACCTCGACGACTGGGATAGCGTGATGGCGGTCTGCGACCACATACTGCGTCTCAGCCCCAAGAACAAGAACGCCCTCGCCGACAGGGCAACCGCCCTCGAGAAGATGGGGAGGGTGCAGGAGGCGCTCGACAGCTTCGACAAGGCGCTCGCGCTCGACCCCAAGGACATCTTCCTCTGGAACCGGAAGGGAGTGGTCTACCTGAACGCCGGGAAGCCGGCCCAGGCCGCCGAGGCGCTCGACAACGCCCTCAAGCTCGATCTCAACCAGCCGTTCGTCCTGAACAACAGGGGCAAGGCGTTCCTCGAGACACGGAGGTTCGAGGAAGCGCTGGCCGACTTCAAGCGCGCCATCAAGATCTATCCGAACTTCGCGGAGTTCCACACGAACGAGGGAAGGGCCCTCGCCAGCCTCGGCAGGTTCGATGAGAGCCTCACGGCGTTCGGCGAGGCGAAGCAGCTCGCGCCGAAGGACCTGTCAGTCATGAAGTACGAGGGGATGGCCCTACTCAAGCTGAACAAGGTCTCGGAGGCGCTGAGGATCTTCGACGAGGCCATCCAGCTCGGGTCGGCGGACCCGGACCTCTGGAAGAGCCGCGCGAAGGCGTTCGAGGCCATGGGGAACAAGGAGGAGGCCGTGCGCTCGTACACGAAGGCCCTCGAGACGGACAAGAAGGACCAGGCATCCTGGTACCGCCTCGGCCTCCTGTACCTGGAGCTCGGCAGGCCGGCCGACGCGGTCACATGCTTCGACCGGGCGCTGGACATCGACAGCTCCAACTCCAAGATCTGGATGAGCAAGGGCTTCGCGATGGAGAAGCAGGAGATGCTGGAGGAGGCGGTGAGCTCGTACGACCGCGCCATAGGCCTCGACTCCAACGACAAGGAGGCCTGGAAGAGCAAGGCGTTCGTGCTCCTGAGGCTCGGTCGGGCGGAACAGTCCCTGAGGTGCTTCGACCACGCGCTCAGCATCGACCCGTACTTCGAGGCTGCCTCCGAGGGCAGGAAGCACGCGGAGGACGACATCCGCAGGAACAAGATCGAGGACTACGCCCGCTCCGTGCTCGACTTCGAATACGCGAACGGCAGGCCAGTTACCAAGGAGGAGGCCTTCAAGGTGTGCGGGATACCGTACGCATTCCTCGGGGACGTGCTCGACTTCCTGAGCGCCAAGGACGACATCAGCCTCTCCGCCCTGTCCAAGGAGGACTTCGAGAGGTACGAGAACATCTCGAGGGAGATACTGGTCAACACGATGGAGAAGCGCGACCTCGCAGCCCACGGGCTGAGGCTGTGCGACATCACGGTCAACTTCCCGGACCTCCGGATATCGAGCGCGAAGAGGATTCTCAGCTACATCCACGCCGTCGAGCAGCACGAGTTCAGCGTCAAGAAGACGGACGACCAGACCGAGTCCCTGCTCCGGCAGGCCCTCGACCTGCCGAACGACCAGAAGAACGTCCTCGGGCTGATCCGGAACCTCGGCCTGGGGGCGTACAGGGCGAGACAGCTGGTTACGATACTCAACACTTTCCAGGGCGGGGGTTTCGAGACGCCGTCGATCCAGGTCCGCTCGATCCTGAGCGAGACCTACGGGAGGTACTCGGCGTACGACGAGGGCGAGCCTAGGCGTCCCCGTCAGAGGATGGCCGAGGAGCCCAGGAGGGCTCGCGGCGAGGACCTCGAGGAGCATGGCGAGAGAGGCCGCCCGAGGGAGCGCGGGGAGGAGCACCCGTCCGTCCAGCCGAGAAGGTATCCCCGGGAGGAGCAGCCCAGGAGGGACAAGGAGCAGCGCGAGAGAGCCGGAGAGGACAGGCGCGCGAGGCCGAAGGAGGAGAAGGAGCAGCAGCCGCCGTCTGACCTGGTGGGCCGCAGGTGCCTGTTCCATGGCGGGATCGCCGTCGCGAGATGCCAGAAGTGCAAGGCGGTCCTTTGCAGGGAGTGCATACGCGGCTCCGACAGGTGCCCGAGGTGCAACTCACCCCTTTTAGGAGAGGCGGTGACCGAGGACAGGCGCCCGGCCCAGGGAGGACGGAGAGAGGTGCCTCGGGACGAGGATGAGGAGCCCGAGGAGCACCCGAGGAAGAAGTCCTTCGAGCAGCGGCCGGCCAAGAGGAAGAGGGACGAAGAGGAAGACGAGACCAGGCTGTAGGTTCTCCAGAGATTTCTTTAAGAGCCCGAGGATTCATCGCCTCAGGTGCGGACGAGATGGTTCGAATGGGGAGAATCGGGCGCGGCTGGCAGATGACGAAGATGAGCCTGGGGATCATTCGTAAGGACAAGGAGATACTGATCTTCCCGGTCCTCTCGGGGCTGTTCACGATCCTCATCCTGGGGAGCTTCATAGGCGGGATGTTCATCACCTCCGGGCTGAGCGTGTTCAGCGAAGGGTCCAGCCAGTGGGTCCTCTACGCGTTCCTCGTGGTGTTCTACTTCGTATCGTTCTTCATAGCCATCTTCTTCAAGTCCGCGATAATCGGCTGCGCGATGATCCGGATGAACGGCGGGGATCCGACCGTGAGCGACGGCCTGAGGATAGCCGGACAGAACATCCGAAGGATCCTCCTGTGGTCCCTGGTGGCAGCGACCGTGGGCATAATCATCAGGTCGCTCCAGTCGAGGTCCGGCTTGATCGGAAGGATAATCCTTGGCATAGTCGGCATCGCATGGACGATAGTGACGTACTTCGTCGTGCCCGTGCTCATCTACGAGAACCTCGGCCCGTGGGCAGCAGTCAAGAGGAGCGCGTCCATACTCAAGCATACCTGGGGAGAGGCGCTCGTGGGGAACCTGGGCATGGGCATCATATTCGTCCTGCTCGCGATCCCGGGCATGCTCGGCGTGTTCATCGGGATCTTGGGAATCATCCAATGGAGCTTGGCCATCGGCCTGACCGTGCTGGTCGCCAGCATCGTCTACCTGCTGATCGTCGCAATCGTGAACTCGGCCGCGGAGGCCGTGCTGGTCGCCGCGCTGTACAGATACGCTACCACTGGGCAGGTGTCCCCGGAGTTCCAGGGGTTCTCGTTCCAGCAGCCGTTCGTGGCCAGATGATCCCCGGGCTCATCCGTGGAGCTTGATGGTCAGCTCGGCGACGCGCCTGCCATACCTGACGCAGATCTCCTGTGCGCGCTTGTCGGGCCTCTCGATGGCCACGGGTCCGTAATGGTCTCCCCTGTGGTCACCGCAGATTATCATGCCGTGTATCAGGAGCGCCTGCAGGATTGCCATGATGGTCGTCTCGTTCCCGCCGCCGATGTTCGTGCTGGATGAGAACGCCCCTCCGACCTTGTCCTGGAGCTTCCCATGGAGCTTGTTGCTCCTGTCGAGGAGGTCCTTGATCGGGGCGGCCATGAGGCCGTAGTATGTGGGCGAGCCGAGCACGATACCGTCATACAGCTTCAGGTCGTCGACCTTGACTTCCTTGACGTCCTTGGTGTCGACTTCCGCCCCCGCCTCCATGGCCCCCTTCTGGATCAGGTAGGCCATCTCCTTCGTGTGTCCCGAGCGCGAGTAGTAGCATATCAGTATCTTGGCCAAATCGGTCCTCTCCTTCCGGTGAAACACCGATTGGGCATTTCAATGATTCGAACGGACCCGCCCTGCCTAGCCTATCACGAGTCCCTCGTGCTTGACGCCCCCGGAATCGAACCTCGAGAGCCTGTACGGCTCTGGCGAGAACGGAGGCCTCTCGCCGACGAGCATGCAGGCCATGATCTCGCCCACGGCAGGGGAGATCATGAACCCGTGTCCGGAGAACCCGCATGCGACGAAGGCGCCCTCAGCTCCCGGGACCCGGTCCAGGATGGGGTTCGCGTCTGGGGAAACATCGTAGAACCCGCCCCACTGCCTGAGCATCCTGACGCCGGACATCCGCGGGCATAGGGAGACTATCCGTTCGGACATGAGCCTGGCAAAATCGAACCCCGATCTCGTGTAGCTCTTCGGACCCTCCTCAGGCTCTGCTATCCCTCCGATGAGCTCCCCTCTCGGGCCTTGGCTAATGTAGAAGCCGTCCTTCAGGGTCACGACCATCGGCTCGAGGAACGGGGCCAGAGGCTCCGAGGCCATTATCTGGTGGCGGACGGGGTGCGAAGGAATATTCGCACCCAGCGCAGATGACACCTGAGCCGACCATCCGCCCGCAGCGACGAGCAGCTTGGCCGCCAAGAGAGGCCCTCGAGAAGTCGACAGCTCGAACCCCTGACCGGTCCTTCTGATCGCCTTCACCTCGCAATGCGTCTCGATCTTCACCCCGCGGGCCCTCAGGTGCTCCGCGTATCCGAACAGAAGAGGGAACGGGAAGAGCACTCCGTCGCCCTGCCTGAACGACCCGCCTATGAACCTGCGGGTGTCGAGGCACGGCACTATGTCCGTGACTGCGGTGTTGTCAAGCACGCGAGTGCCGAGCCCGTGCCTCGCCTGGAACTCGGCGGCCTTCTTGAGCTGTGCTAGCTCATCCTCGGTCTCCGCGAGGAACAGGTAGCCTCCCTGACGGAACCAGAAGTTGGCCTTCAGCTCACCCGCCAACCGCCTGAACCGCTCGATGCTCCACTTGGCCAGCAGGATGTTCTCGTCGGTCGTGAACTGCGCGCGTATCCCGCCGCCGTTCCTCGTCGACGCGCCCTGGGCAAGATTGCCGGACTCCAGGACGACGATGTCCCGGGTGCCGCGCCTCACGAGCGAGTATGCTGTCGACAGGCCCGTCACGCCCGAACCGATGATCGCGATCTCGGCCCTGCGGTCCATCAACGCCCCTCCCGGTCGTCCTCGACCGCGGCCAGCTGGCCGAAGGGAACCGGCACCACCGGCGGCCTCAGGGTCGTGGTCGGGACGTCCTTCATCGGGACGCCGGTCTCCTCCGAGAGGATCTTTCTGAGGAGATGTAGACACTGCTTTCCCTGGCAAGGTCCAGTCCCGATGCCCGTTATCCTCTTCACCTCTTCGATGTCCGCATAGCCTCTGCGGATGACAGACCTGAGCTCGTCGACGGTGACGTCCTCGCACATGCAGACGAACCGCTTCACGACGACCATCACGAGCCCCCCAGAGTCCTGGCTATGGAGAGCCCGGCGTTCCTCCCGCTCGCAGCCCTCTCGTCTTGGGACACGTGGCCAGCCACGCTGCCGCACGAGTATATCCCCGGTGCGCTCGTCGCCCCGCCCTTCTCGGTGACGACGATCCAGAAGTCTCCTGCGGTCCTGAGCCGACATCCCGCCTGCTGGGCGAGATTGACGTATGGCACGAGGGGCCCGAGCACGACGACCGTGTCGCAGGGCAAGCTCTTGATCGTTCCGCCGACCTCGACGAGCCTCACCGAGCGGACCCTCTTCCTGCCCATGATGGCCTCGACCTTGGCGGCATCCTCACACCATCCAACGACCTCGCATCCCGCCGACCTGAGGTCCTTCTCGACCTGTTCCCTGAGTTCCCCCGTCCCGATTATGCACGCCCTCGTCCCGGGCCGGACTCCGCGCGTCGCCAGGTGGCTCACGGCCTCCGGGAGCATCACGCCCGGCAGGTCCCCGTTCGGCAGGGCCAGCCCGGTCTCCACCCTGCCCGTGGCCAAGAGGACTGCCCTGGCCGTGACGAGCATCCCGCCGGTGTCCGTCACCAGGCCGACGCGCCCATCCTCGTAGAACCCGAACGCGACCGAGGGCGGGAACATGTCTGTGCCATGCCTGTCAGCGACGAGCGGGTTCAGACCCTTCTCGCGCAAGGCTTCGCACGCGGCGCGCCCCGAGACGCCATGGCCCACTATCAGGACGTCCGCGCTCGTGACCTTG
>JAJYIS010000055.1 GCA_021789945.1 Thermoplasmata archaeon
CCTCGGAGCCGGGTCCCTTCTCGTCCTCCGGGCCTCCCAAAGAAGTGTAGCAGTTCTCGCATCTCTTCGAGCCTGCCGGCGACTGGTGTCCGCAAATGGGGCACACTATCGTCCCATCCGGAGACTCGGCATCCTTTGGCATCGTTGTGCTCCTAAACTGGCATGTGTTGTTGGGGGAGTGAAAGCTCGATCGTCGGCCAGGGCGTTCCTGGCGCTCCTTCACGACTTCTAGTCCCAGCCCTCGTCTAAATAGTCTGATTGAAATATTTATAGTTACCCGAGCCGGTATCGAAGCTGGATGAACCGGGCCTGACAACCTTCATAATCAGGGCCTGTGCCGTCCTCTCAGGAACCGCTAGTCCCCCATAAAGAGGCTTACTCCTGTCTGCCAAAATAACCAATAACCCTTTCGGGCATTCCCAACTGTAACCTTCATGGCGGACGACGAAGTCAAGGACAAGAAGAAGGAGGACCAGGAGCGGATAGGCGTCTATGTGTGCCACTGCGGCACGAACATCGCCGGCACCGTCGACTGCTCCGCGGTCGCACAGTACGCCCAGGGTCTGAAGGACGTCGTCGTGAGCAGGGACTATGTCTACACCTGCTCCGAGCCCGGCCAGAACCAGATCATCGACGACATCAAGAAGTACGGCCTCACGAAGGTCGTCGTCGCGTCGTGTTCTCCGAAGATGCACGAGAAGACCTTCAGGAAGACCCTCCAGGCCGCGGGCCTCAATCCCTACGTCCTCGAGATGGTTAACATCCGGGAGCAGTGCTCCTGGGTCCACAAGGACAAGGTCGAGGGCACAAAGAAGGCCAAGGACCTCGTGAGGGGCGGGGTGCTGAGGGCCGCGAGGCTCGAGGCCCTCTACCCAAAGGAGATGACGATGTCGAAGGACGTGCTCGTCATCGGCGGGGGCATCGCGGGCATCTCGGCCTCCCTGCAGCTCGCGAACTCCGGCTTCAAGGTCTACCTGGTGGAGAAGATGACGACCATCGGCGGCAGGATGGCCCAGCTGAGCAAGACGTTCCCCACCCTGGACTGCGCCCCGTGCATCCTCAGCCCCAAGATGGTGGATGTCGGCTCGCACCCGAACATCGCACTGTTCACTGGCACGGAGGTCGTGGGGTTCTCGGGGACGCCAGGGAGCTACAAGGTCAAGGTAAGGATCGGCCCGAAGGGGGTCGACCCCAGGAAGTGCATAGGCTGCGCCAAGTGCGAGAAGGTCTGCCCCGCGAAGACCCTCAACGAGTTCGAGGAGTGCCTGTACGAGCGCAAGGCGATCTACAAGGCCTTCCCCCAGGCGGTCCCCGCATCCTACGTCGTTGATTTCGAGAGGTGCAAGAAGTGCGGGGCCTGCGTGAAGGTGTGCTCGGCCCACGCGATCGACCTCGAGGACAAGGAGAAGTTCCAGGAGTTCGAAGTGGGCGCGGCCGTGGTCGCCACGGGCTTCGACATGTTCGATGTCAAGAAGCTCGAGGAGTACGACACCTCTCTCCCGGACGTCATCACGGGCACCCAGATGGAGCGCCTGATGATAAACGAGTGCGGCGCCGGCATGGTCCTCAAGCGGAAGGCGGACGGGAACAGGGTCAAGAAGGTCGCGTACGTCCTCTGCGCCGGCTCGAGGACCAGGAAGGTCGGCATGCCATACTGCAGCAAGATATGCTGCAACTACGCGGTGAAGCAGTCGGTCATCCTCAGGAAGACCTTCCCGTACATGCAGGTCTATGTCTACTACATCGACATCAGGACCGCGGGGAGGGGCTTCGAGGAGTTCTACGTGCGCTCCCAGGAGGAGTTCGGGGTCAAGTACATCCACGGGAAGGTCGCGGAGATCCAGAAGGGGAAGAACGGAATCCTCGTGCGAGCGGAGGACGTGACCCTCGGGGAGATCATCGAGAACGAGTTCGACATGGTCGTGCTGTGCACGGCGATGGTCCCATCGAAGGGCACCCAGGAGCTGGCGGACCTGCTGAAGGTGCCCCTGGGCGAGGACGGGTTCGTGTCCGAAAAGCATCCCAAGCTCGACCCGGTCTCTACGCACAGGTCCGGCCTCTTCGCGGCGGGCGTGGCCCTCGGGCCGAAGGATGTGAGGGACAGCGTGGTCGACGGGCGGAGCACCGCAGCCCACGTGATCGAGTTCCTCGGTACGGGCAGGATGCTCGTCGACCCCGTCAAGGCAATCGTCTCCGACGGCGCCAAGTGCGCCAAGTGGAAGGCGTGTGAGGCCATATGCCCGGTCAAGGCGATCCAGGTGGATGAGGTCCCGAGGGTGGACTCCATCGCGTGCATAGGCTGCGGCGCATGCGTCTCCGAATGCCCTGAAGGGGTGTTCGAGCTCGCCCACTATACGAATTCCCAGATAGACTCTGAGATAAGCGGGATCCTCGAGGAGCCCTCTGAAGATGTCAGGATCATAGGATTCTTCGGCGACGTGCTGGCATATGTCGCCGCCGACTCAGCGGGCACCGCCAGGATGGAGTACCCGCCGTCCATTAGGATGATGAGGGTCCCGTCGGCCGCGAGGATCGGCAGGCGCGAGATATTGAGAGCGTTCGCGGAAGGCGCTGACGGCGTGCTGTTCTCGGACGAGGAGAATGGTGAGGTCCAGCACATCGTCGAGACGAGGCTGAAGTCCCTCGGGCCGGAGCTCGATGCGCTCGGGATAGGCAAGGAGCGGGTGACGTTCGTCCCGATGCTCCTGCCGATCTACAAGGTGCTGCCGAAGATGGTGGACACCTTCGACAAGAAGGTCAAGCAGCTCGGCAAGGTGCCCAAGGATATCAGGCAGAAGGCCCTCGAGGCGTCGAAGAAGAAGGCCGATCCCGTGTTCGGCCCGAAGGGCACGGCGGGAGAAAGCCAGCTCACGCACGCGGGTCACTGACGCGCTCGCCCACGCGTTGCAGTTGGAACACCCCCTTCAATACGTATTTATATCCAGACCTGCCATAAGAATTATCGGATTTACGCCAGGCGTATCCAAAGGTATGGGACATGGAGAAGCGCGTGCTGGTCAAGATTAGCAAGGACAAGACCGAGATGTCACTGCGGGATGTCCTGGACAAGATGAAGGAGCTGCAGGAGAAGAACCCCGATATGGACATCTTCTGGGACGGGGACCAGTACGCTATATGCGGGAGGCCGAGGAAGGCCCCCGAGTAGGCAGAGTTCTTAGAGTACCTGAGACGATTGCCCCGTCGAGGAGCCGATGCCGGGCAGAGTGACGGTTGGCCTCTACAACTCGTACGACCCAGTCAAGTTCCACGAGTCCCACAGGAGGGCGCTCGCGAGGGCCGGCCCGCTCGCTCTGGCGTTCGACTGCAATCTAGCGACCTTCGGGTTCCCCTACGACAAGAACCTCTCGACTCCCGTCGAGATCGCGGAATGGGTCTCCACGACCACGAGCATCGGAGAGAGCGGAGCGTACCTCGTGGAGCTCGCCCAGAAGGGAAGGTTCTCGTCGTTCGATTTCCCGAAGAAGGGTTTCCCACCTCAGCTCGGCGAGATCGTCGTGACCACCAGGAAGCCCGAGGCCAGGAAGAAGGTCACGAACGCCCAGGTCAGGGACTCGATCATGCAAGGTCGGTCCGTGCTCTTGCTGTTCGGCCTCGGGCCCCACGGCCTTCCCAAGGAGATGTTCGAGCTGAGCGAGAAGCATCTCGACGTGACGGGCAAGAGATACTCGCTCGAGACATGCACGGCACTCGGGGCCGTGATTGGCGCCCTCTTGGCCAAGTGAGTCCTCAGTATTGAGAGTACTTGAGCCCGAGCGCGGGGACCGTTATCCCGCGCTTCATGTTCGCCCTGCCGACGACCTTCGCGCCCTTCCCGGCCGCCTTCACGACGCCGGCCGCTTGAGCTTCGGGGACGACCATGGCGTATCCCATGCCCATGTTGAATATCTGGTACATCTCCTGGTCTGTCACGTTCCCCAGCTCCTGGAGTGCCCCGAAGACTGGCTGCGGCTTTATGGGGTCGTCCATCTCGAACCCTATGCCTCTCTTCAGCCGGATGAGGTTCCTCAGCCCTCCGCCGGTTATGTTCGCCATCCCGTGTACCTCGAACCTGTCGATGATGTCCAGGACATGGCGGACGTAGATCGTCGTGGGCATCAGGAGTTCGGCCCCGGCCGGCCTTCTGAGGCCCTTGATCCTGTCCTTGTAGCCTATTCCGTTCTTCTTGAGGATTTTGCGCGCGAGCGTCAGGCCGTTCGAGTGTATGCCGGAGCTCGGCAGGCCGACGAGCGCGTCCCCTGGCTTGATGGCAGAGCCGGAGATGATCCTGTCCTTCCGGACCGCCCCCAGGCACGTGCCCGCTAGGTCGAAGCCATTGACCAGCTCGGGCAGGACGGCCACCTCGCCTCCGATAATCGTCATGTTGGACATCGCTGCGCCAGCCTCGAGGCCCTTGCCGATCTCGGAGGTTATCCGCTCGTCCGGCCTGTCTATCGCGATGTAGTCCACGAACGCGATGGGCTCAGCGCCCACGCAGATCGTGTCGTTCACGTTCATGGCGATGCAGTCGATGCCGACCGTGTCCCACTTGCCTAGGGCGTACGCGACCAGGAGCTTCGTGCCGACGCCGTCAGTGCAGAGCGTCAGCGCATAGTCGCCGAAGTCTACGAGGCCCGTGAAGTGTCCCGGGAGATCGACCGGCTTCCCCAGCCCCTCCCTCTTGAACTTGAGCTGCCCCACGAGCGCGGCGATGCTGCTGGATTTCCTGTCGATGTCGACACCCGCCTTCGCGTAGGTCATGGCCTTTGGCACCGCGGTCCTCTCCCTCTGCTGGATGATTGCGTATCGTGACTAAACCTTTTGCCTACTGACGCCTCGGTGCGATACCAATATCTGCGAGGAACCGATTAACAGAACCCGTGACCAAGGCATGGCGGGCCGGACGCCGGAGGGACAAGTACTACCGGAAGGCGAAGGCCGAGCACTACCGCTCCCGCGCGTCCTTCAAGCTGAAGCAGATAGACCACAGGTTCGACCTCATCCATCCTGGTGACGTGATCGTCGACCTCGGCGCGTCCCCAGGCGGCTGGTCCCAGGTGGCCGTCGAGCTGGGCGGGCCCGAGTCGAGAGTGTTCGCGCTTGACCTCGAGCGAATGCCACCAATCGAGGGTGTCTCTTTCATACGGGGGGACATAAGGGATGAAGCAGTCGTCAAGAGGCTCCTCGAGATGATTCCGGACAAGGCGGATGTGGTCATCTCCGACATGTCCCCGGACATCAGCGGGAACTACTCGTACGACCACGCGCGCTCCGTCGAGCTCTGCGAGCACGCGCTGAAGTTCGCGACGAAGGTGCTCAAGGAGGGCGGGAACTTCTGCGTGAAGATGTTCTACGGCGATATGAGCAACAACTTCGTGTACTCGGTCGAGCGGATGTTCAACGAGGTGTACAAGCATCATCCGAAAGCGTCGAGGGCAACCAGCTCCGAGCTGTACGTGGTCGGGATAGCCTTCCACGGGCTCTAGTCCCAGAACTTCTTGGTCCTGGCGTAGACGATCTCCGCAGCGAGTATGTCCCTCAGATACTCGTCCTCGTCCGTGTATGTCCTGGTCAGTATCCTGGCCGCAGTGTCCGGCCCCACGCCCCTCGCGACCAGCGCGGTCACGGCCTTCTTGCCGTGGGCCATCACAAGGTTCGCATTCTTGTAGATCCTCTTCAGCTCCTTCCTCTGCTCCTCGTTGCCCGGCCCCTTCTTCAGGATGTCGAACTGGGTCTTCGCATAGGGCTGGAGCGCGGCGACGAGCACACCCCCGCACTTCGCGCACCTGTACTTCTCCGGGAGGTTCGCCACGGTTGTCTTCCTCTGAGACCTGCAGTTCATGCACACCATCACGACATCCTCGGACAGCAGGCGTTCCTTGAGCGCGTTGAGCACGGCCTTGTCCGCCCTCTGGGGCTGCATCAGCTCCTTGCGCGTTCCGATGGCGTGCTTCCCGATCGGCGAGAGCGGCCCGGTCACGAGCCCGATCGTCCCCTCCTGGATCCTCTTCAGGACGAAGGATGCGGTCTCGATGTCCATGTTCTCCCAGAGCGTCTTCGCGACGGCCTCCTCGAAGATAGGGGACTTCTCGAAAACGTCTATGAGTCTCGATGTATTGAGCATCTTGTAGTCCGCGCCCTTCCTCACCGCCCCGAACTTCTTCGCGACATGGACGAACTGCCATCTGAGGTAGGACGAGTTCCTGACGATGTACCTCATCAGCTGGCCCAGGGAGGACGGGTCCGTTTCCTTCAGCACCTTGACGACGTCGGCCGCGCGGACAGCCCTCGGGGTCTCGAGCACAATCGAGTACACTTCAGTCTGGACGCCTATGCTCTCCCCGAACCGCGCGGTGAGAAGCGCGGCGATGAGCTTCGACAGTGTCTCGTTCACCTTGCTGCCGAAGCAGCAGTTGACGACGATTACACCGTCTCCCTGCTCGACCGTCACCAGCTTGTCAGTCGGGAGCGGGTGCTTGTCCTGCGCCTTGACCCAGCGCACAAGCTCGACCTTGGTCGGCTCGTCGGCTGAGTACTGCTCGAGGGCCAGGAGCCTCCTCATCGCCCCGACCTCCTGAGCGACCTCGAACGGGACCGGGATTTCCTCGCCGACCCACGAGGGTGTTGCCGCGATCTCCTTCACCTGCTCGACCATGACCTCGTCCTCGTGCAGCTCTATGACACGCCAGGTCCTGCCGCGCGTGACGAAGGTCGCGTACGGTTCGGCGAAGGTAGCGACGAAGCTCTCGTCGAGGGTTCCGATGATCTTCCTCGAGGACACCTCCCGGATCCTGTAGGTTTTCTCGTCCGGGATCATCGAGATGTTGTCGAAGAAGTGCTTCATCCCAGTGGTCTTCCTCCTGAAGGTCATTGGGTCGTTCCAGAGGATGTGCAGGCTCGCCAGGAGCGAGAGCACCTCCTCGAAATCCTTCCTGAGCAGGTTCCTGAACGGATAGGCCCTGGTGATGGTCCTGAACGCCCAGTCCTTGTCGACCTTCGCCTCGGTCAAGGTCATCGCGACAAGCTGGTTCCCAAGCACGCTCAGCGGATTCTCCCTGATTGCGAACTTCTCGAGCTCCTCGACCATCGCGCGGCGAGAGATCGCGAAGCTCTCCGCGACCTCGGACGGGTCGGTCGCGATGATCTTCCCCATGGAGACCTCGCCAATCCGATGGCCTGACCTGCCAACCCTCTGAATGAGCCTAGTAACCTGCCTGGGGGAGTTGAACTGGATCGTGAAGTCCGCTGAGCCGACGTCGATGCCAAGCTCGAGCGACGAGGTGCAAATGAGCGCCTTCAGCTGCTCCGTCTTGAACTCGTCCTCCATCTGCACCCTGATGTCCTTCGATAGTGAGCCGTGATGCACTCCGATCTTGAACGAATCGTCCCAGAGATGGTACCTCACCCCGAGGGCTTCCGCGTAGTCCCTGGTGTTCACGAAGAAAAGCGTGGACCTGTGTTCCTCGATCAGATCCCTGCACCGCTTCATGCACGCGATGTGCTTGAGGTCCGTCTCGAGCTTGTCCGCCAGGGGCTTGTCCTTCGGGTCCTCGCGCGGGCTCTCGACGGAGATGCGCATGTCCTTCGCGGCTGAGACCCTGAGCGTATTGACCGTCCGGCCGACCCCTACGAGATACTTCGAGATCTCGTCGATCGACCCGACTGTCGCTGAAAGGCCCACCCTCTGGAACTCTCCCGCGAGCTCCGACAGCCTTTCGAGGGCGACGGCAAGCTGCGCGCCCCTTTCGTCCTCGGCGAGCTCGTGTATTTCGTCTATGATCACATGCCTCGTCTGCCTGAGATGCTGCCTCAGGATCTTCCCGGTGAACATGATCTGCAGCGTCTCAGGGGTCGTGATGAGGACATCTGGAGGGTTCTTGGACTGTGCGGTCCGCTCGGATTGCGGCGTGTCACCGTGCCTCACCGCGATCTTGAGGTCGACCGCCTCGCCGAACTCCTTGAGCCGCTTCAGCAAGTCCCTGTTAAGCGCCCTCAACGGCGTCACGTAGACGCACCGTATCCCGCCCTTCTCCTCATGAGCCAGCTTGTGGAGGATCGGAAGCATGGCGGCTTCCGTCTTGCCGATGCCCGTCGGCGCCACCAAGAGCACGTGCTCTCCGCTCAGGACCGCAGGGATGGCCTTCGTCTGAGGCTCCGTCGGCTCCGTGATCCCCCTCTTGCGCAGAAGCTCTTGCAGGCGAGGATCGAGAGCGGCGAACTCGTTCATCCATCGGTCACTTAGCCTGGCCGTCTATAAAACCTTCTAGCCTCGATGGACGAACGCGCAAGGGAACACACTGCAATTTCTATATGCTCTGATGCGCTTCGGACGGTCGATAGAATGGCGAAAATAAAGGCCGTCCGGGGACGGGAGATACTCGATTCCAGGGGCAACCCGACAGTCGAGGTGGATGTCGTACTGAGTTCGGGAGTGGTCGGCAGAGCCTCGGTACCGTCAGGCGCATCCACCGGCACCCGCGAGGCCGTCGAGCTGAGAGACGGGAACAAGGATAGGTTCCACGGGAAAGGGGTCCAGAAGGCAGTCGACAACGTCAACAAGGTCATCGGCCCGAAGATCGTCGGAGCTGACCCTGACGAGCAGGAGCGAATCGACAGGCTCATGGTCAAGCTCGACGGGACGGCCAACAAGTCCAGGCTCGGGGCGAACGCGATACTCGGCGTATCGCTCGCGGTCGCGCACGCCGCGGCCTCCGATCACGGGAGCCCTCTGTACAAGTATCTCGGCGGGGCGAAGGCCAGGATGCTCCCCGTGCCCATGATGAACATCCTCAACGGCGGAGCCCACGCTAACAACAACCTCGACTTCCAGGAGTTCATGGTCGTCCCGTTGGGCAAGAGCTTCGCCGACTCGCTTCGTCGCGGGTCCGAGGTGTTCCACGCGCTAAAGGCGATCCTCAACCGGGACGGCCTGAGCACCGCTGTGGGGGACGAGGGCGGTTTCGCGCCTCGCCTGGGCAGCCACGAGCAGGCCATAGGCCTCATAGTCGACGCAGGCGAGTCGATCGGGCTGAAGGCAGGCAAGGACTTCATGGTCGCCCTGGACCCCGCCGCCAGCGAGTTCTTCGATGGGGACAAGTACCTGTTCAAGAAGGGGTCGATGCTCGAGCTCGCCCCCGAGGAGCTCGTCGACCTCTATGTCGGCCTCTGCAAGAATTTTCCCATCGCCTCGATCGAGGACGGGATGGCCGAGCAGGATGTGGCTGGATGGAAGATGCTCACCAACCGTCTCGGGTCGAAGCTCCAGTTGGTGGGCGATGACCTCTTCGTCACGAACATGAAGATCCTCGCAGAAGGCATCCACCAGGGCCTTGCCAACGCCGTGCTGATAAAGGTCAACCAGATAGGGACCTTGACCGAGACCTTCGAGACGATGAAGCTCGCAGGTAGGTCGCACTACAAATGTGTCGTGTCGCACAGGTCGGGCGAGACGGAGGATACCTCGATAAGCGACATCAGTGTCGCGACGAACGCGGGGCAGATCAAGACTGGCGCACCATCGAGGGGCGAGAGGACGGCCAAGTACAACCGGCTGCTCAGGATCGAGGAGGAGCTCGGGGGCAAAGCGAGGTTCCCCGGAAGAGATGCATTCAAGACGAGTTGAGCTTAAGGTCAATTGACCTATTAATGCATAGATTTCAGGTCAATTGCCCAATCACTGTGTCAAGAATCGGACATACATTGCGACTTTGGCCTGTTTGTAGACACAATGATTTAAGTGCCGTCCGTTCTTTTCCCGACGCGAAGGAAGGAGAAAGCCTTGGCTGCTCGCCTGTTCGGGAACGCGTTTTCTGACCTTTCCGGTCAGCTCTTTCTTTTCCGCGGTTCACAGCCCGGGCTCCCCTATCCGCCTAGGAGCCATTGGTAGCGATCTTGGCCGGGAGGGCTCTCGTCCAATGGTTTTCGCGAATGGAGGTGTGGCAGTGATTACGAAGAAGGTCGGAACGGGTTCACGGATCGTCAAGCTCGGAGATGTCCGCATCGTCGACACGACATGCAGGGACGGAGAGCAGATGCCAGGAGTCTCCTTCAACATGGAGGAGAAGCTTGAGATCGCCCGCAGGCTCGAGCATCTCGGCGTCGAGCAGCTCGAGACCTTCGCCACCTACAACGACAGCGACAAGGCCTGTGCGAGACAGCTGGTCGCTCAGGCTACCACGATGTCCATCATGGGCTGGAACCGGATGGTGAAGACCGACATCGCAGACTCAATCGCGCACGATGTCGACGCCGTGTCGATTTCGACGGACACCTCGGACATGGCCCTCGAGTACAAGCTCAAGATGACTCAGGAGGAGCAGCTTGGCCGGCTGGCAGAGTGCGTGTCGTTCGCCAAGGACCACGGTGTCTATGTGTGCTTCAATGCCGGCGATGCCACGAGGACCAGCATCGAGTACCTCCTCAGATTCGCCCAGGCCGGGAAGGAAGCCGGCGGAGACAGGTTCAGGATATGCGACACCATCGGCGTTCTGACCCCGGCGTCTTCGAGGGACATCATCCAGGCAGTCATGTCGGAAGTCGACATTGACATCGAGTTCCACGCGCACAACGACTTTGGGCTCGCAGTCGCGAACGCACTAGCAGCGTGCGAGGCCGCCGCGGCGTTCGAGGACAGGGCGCTCTGGGTATCGACGACGGTGAACGGCCTCGGCGAGCGCGCTGGCAATGTGCCGATCGAGGTCTTCATAATGAATCTCCAGAAGCACTTTGGGGTCTCGAAGTACGAGCTAGAGCACATCCTGCCGCTGTGCAAGCATGTCGAGAAGGCGTCCGGCCTTGGAATTCCCCTTAACCACCCCATCGTCGGTGGGAACATGTTCACGCACAAGTCGGGGATCCATGTGGATGGCGTCCTGAAGAATCCAGAGCTGTACGAGGCCTTCGACCCGGCCAGGCTCGGGATGCAGAGGACGATCGCTCTGGGAAAGCACTCGGGAAGGGCCTCCATCAAGCACAAGCTGGACCAGCTCGGCCTCGACGCATCGAAGGATCTGATCGAGAGCATGAGACTGGAGGTCAGCCGGGTCGGAGAGGCGAAGAAGGGCAACCTGACGGATGATGAGTTCGTATCGATCTACGACGCGCTTACGAGGAGTTGATGAGGGATGGGGAAGACGATCGCGGAGAAGGTCCTCTCCGCTCACACAGGCAAGGATTGCTCGTCCGGGGAGATCGTCGTCGCATCAGTTGATTTCTGCATGTCTCAGGACGGGACCTCGAGCATGATGATCAACGAGCTGGAGAACCTCGGGTTCGAAAGTGCTCGAACAAGAAACGGGATGGCGATAGTGCTCGACCACAACTCCCCCAGCCCATCCAGTGATGTCTCAAGGATTCACAGGAGGATCAGGGATTTTGCGCGCGACAGATCGGTTTCGCTCCTCGACGTTGGTGAGGGGGTGTGCCATCAGCTCATCCCTGAGAGCGGCATGGTCATGCCAGGGGATCTGGTCGTCGGGGCGGATTCCCACACATGCACATACGGCGCGCTGAACGCTTGCTCGACCGGCCTCGGCTCCACCGATGTTGCGGCCGCCGCATTCACCGGGAAGCTCTGGTTCAAGGTGCCCCTTTCGATTTCGATCAATGTTGCCGGAGCTCTTAGATCACCGGTCTCGGCGAAGGACCTCAGCCTGATGGTGATCGGGTCGCTGAGAGCGGACGGCGCGACCTATAAGTCCGTCGAGTTCAAGGGCGACGCCATCAGGTCCATCGGGATCGACGGAAGGATGACAATCGCCAATATGTCCGTCGAGATGGGCGCGAAGTTCTGCCCGTTCGGGTTCGACGACGCGACGCGGAACTGGTACCTTGCCATCGGCAAGGATGTCGGATCGGGAGTGTCGAGCGACGAAGACGCTCATTACGTGCAGAACTTCGACATCGATGCCTCGGACGTCGTTCCCAAAGTCGCAAGGCCGCACGAGGTCGACAATGTGTGCGATGCTGCGGACCTTGCCGGGACCGAGATCCAACAGGTCGTGATCGGGACTTGCACTAACGGCAGGCTGAGCGACCTGAAGGCCGCGGCATCGATCCTGAAGGGCAGTCATGTGAAGACGGGCGTCAGGCTCATAGTCGCTCCTGCCTCCAGGACCGTTTATTCGAGGGCGATGGAGGAAGGAATCGCGTCCCAGCTTCTGAAGGCGGGTGCTGTCATCGTCGCCCCAGGCTGCGGGCCGTGTGTCGGCACGCATGCTGGCATCCCTTCTGACGGCGAGAACGTGCTCTCGACCGCGAACCGGAACTTCCTCGGAAGGATGGGCAACAACAATGGCGTGAGCATCTACCTTGCCTCTCCCAGCACTGCGGCCGCAACCGCGTTGACCGGGACCATCACCGACCCCAGGGAGGTCATCTGATGATCCTGAGCGGCAGGGTGCACCGATTCGAGCCGAACGACGACATCAACACAGACTACATCATCTCGGGACGCTACAAGTTCAAGACGGAGGACATGAGCGAGCTGGCGAAGCATGTCATGGAGGACATCTCGCCGGACTTCGCGTCCAAGGTCGAGAAGGGGGACATCATTGTCGCGGGCAGGAACTTCGGCTGCGGGTCGAGCAGGGAACAGGCACCGAGGGCATTGAAGGCCGCAGGCGTGTCCGCAGTGGTGGCGAAGTCCTACGCCAGGATATTCTACAGGAGCTCGTTCAACATCGGCCTCCCGCTGATAGAATGTGACACAGACTGGATCGAGGATGGCGACGTCGTCGAGCTGGACCTCGATGCTGGGGTTGTCAGGAGCACGCGGACCGGAAAGACCGT
>JAJYIS010000152.1 GCA_021789945.1 Thermoplasmata archaeon
ATCTCATTGGACCGGCACGATCTCGCAGATAGACCTCAAGGACATGACGGGCGACGGGCGCGCTGACCTCATCGTACTGGCCGGCGGCACTCTCTGGATATACGACCTGAAGTACGCCTATGACCCGGTGTTGAAGGCGTACCCTGATAAGATGCTCTGGATAAAGTCGACCGGGACCGGAATCAAGTCCTTCGACATAAAGGACATGAATTTGGACGGCAAGTTGGACATCGTGACGACCGGGACGACCTCCGCCTTTGGGACGAACGCCGGCGGTAACGTCAACCTCTACAACGCTGGTGGTGGCGAAACCAAGGTCCTGATCAACCCGAACGCCACCGGGTTCAACCCCCGCTTGGACTATAACTGCACATATACGGGACAGGTGAGCGATACTCAGGTGGCGGGGGACGGCAACGCTATCACGTTCATCGAGCCCGTGGGCGGGACCGGCGACAATCGAGTCCAGGCCACCATGCGGTTCAGCCAGACCAATTCGATGACGCCAGACCAGACCCTGAGGGTGCGGGCGAAGATATCGCCAGGGACCCCGGAGACATTCTATGTCTGGGTGTCCCCCGATAATGCCGCTTACAACTACGTCGGCCAGATAACCAGCACGAACTACAGATACTATAACTTCACGCTGCCGTCCTCGATCATGGGGACGCAGATGTATGTGCGGTTCACCGACTCGCTGACGACCGTCGACAACGTGCAGGACACGATCACGGTCGACTATCTTGCCGTCGTGACATCTACTCCGAGCTTCATCGAGAAGCCCTTCTCGAGCGACACCACATGGCTCGTGACGAGGGGCATGAACGTGGACAACAACGCGAGCCAGACGAACTACCTCGATGTCATCGCTGCGAAGAACGGGGCCACGAACGCGATGAACATATTCCACTGGACCGGGACTGCGTACTCCGCCTGGGGCTCACCGAACGTCGCGCCTTCGGGAAGCACGAGCTTCGTCGTGACCTGCTCGGGGTTCGTGAACAGCGCGACATACTACCCGTACAGCACGCTCGCTCCGACGTTGTTCGATGCGACAGACATCAACGGGGACGGGTTCACGGACATACTGGTGGCGAACCTGACCACCGATGCCGGCGGCAACGCGGTGTCGACAATCGGCTACTACATGAACCTGTACTCCAGCCAGGGCCCGAGCTGGCGGTACTTCCAGGTGGCGAACTGGGTCATCTCGCCGCCTCAGAAGGGACCGACGCCGTACGTGACCATCCTCCTCGCGGCGCCCCTGTACGGTTGAGCCGCACCTGGGGTCAAAACCTCTTCCCTTCTCATTCTCAATGAGGGGCTCAGCTGGTCCTCTTCTCCAGCAGCGAGAGCACGTCCTCGGACCTCTCGAGCTCGACCACTGCCAGAAGATGCTTCGAACCGTCGCATGCGGCCATGATGCCATCGGCCATCGCCTCGGCCCTCTTCTCCTCGATGGTCCCGAACCCCTCGAGGCGGTTCACGGCCCTGTCCCAGGCTCTGACGAACTCCTCGGCCGAGCGCGCGCCGAAGTCTCTCCGCTTGAGTATCCAGGTCCTCGTGGAATGCCTGAAAAGGGTGGATCCCGGGACCGCGGTGCAGTACAGCTTCGAATAGCTGTCCTCGTCCAGGTCGACCGGCACGAGCGGAACGCCCTCATGGTCGGCCAGCTCGAGCGCGGCGACGAAGCACGGCGGCGGCGCGGCGACCTCCCCGAACCTGCTCAGGCCCTGGACGTACATCTCCTCGTACCTCGAGAGCTCGGGTTGGTAGTCGTCGGGCATCGCCTTGAGCCCTTCGAGCTCCTCCTTCGAGATGGATATCGCGACCTTGTCAGGGTGGATTTGGTCGAAGGCCTCCTTGACCTTCTCCGTCTCTGACAGGAGCCCCTTGATGACCGGCAGCACGTGGACCGTGCATCCTCCGGCCCTGAAGTCAGTTGTCGTCATTCCTTCTTCCTCTTTTCGCGCTGGAGTATCAGCTCGATCACGTCGTCCGAGTCGTCCGCCTTCCGTAGCTCGTCCTTGGTGATCAGGGGCGTGCCTTCGATCTCCTTGAAGCTGGTCTTCCGGGGCACGAATATGACCGATTTCTTCTCCGTGACCCTCGAGATGTTGCCCACGATCCTGGCCTTCCGCTCGGTCAAGGCGGGGTCCCCGCCTATTCCCGTGAGCAGGAGGAACTCGTCCTCGCTCGCGAGCGCGTCGAACGGGCACCTGATGGTGGGCGTGACGGAGTACCCGAGCTCCTTGAGCATCTCGAACACGTCCCTGTTGAGGCCCTTGAAGTCGTCGAACGTCTTGAGCGTCCTGGCTATCTCCACGCTGTACGAGAACGGGTTCAGAGGGACCACGATCGGCTCGTTCAGGAACTCCTCGATCTTCGCCGCGATCTCGATCATCGCGCCCATCCCGCACTCGTACATCTTGATGGCCTTCCGAGAGACACCGGCGGCGTCCGCGAGCGTCCCGAGCGAGATGTTCCTCTCGATCCTGATCTGGCGGATCAGGTCCCCGTCCAGGCGCACGTAAAGGCCGCCGGGCGCGGCGTAGAC
>JAJYIS010000056.1 GCA_021789945.1 Thermoplasmata archaeon
GGCATGCAGCCGGTTCTCGGCCTCGTCGAAGACCACGCTGTGAGGGCCGTCGATGACGCCGTCCGAGACCTCGAGGCCCCTGTGCGCCGGCAGGCAGTGCAGGAATATCCAGCCCTTGTCAGCCTTCTCGGCCAGCCGGTCGTTCACCTGGTACGGCAAGAAGGTCTTCTCGCGCTGCCCCTTCTCCGCCTCCTGGCCCATCGACACCCAGGTGTCAGTGTAGATCACGTCCGCGCCTTCGACCGCCTGGAACGGGTTCGAGAGCATCTCGATCTTCGCCCCGGTCGCCTTGGCAGTCTCCTGGGCCTTCGCGAATATGTCCGCGTCGGGCCTGAAGTCCTTGGGGGTTGCCGCTACCATGTTCATCCCGACGAGGGCGCTCCCAAGGAGAAGCGAGTTGCACACGTTGTTCCCGTCGCCGACATAGACCATCTTAAGCCCCTTGAGCTTGCCCTTCTTCTCCTGGATGGTCAGAAGGTCTGCGGCGCACTGGCAGGGATGCTCGAGGTCGTCAAGGCCGTTTATGACCGGGACGCTGGCGTGCTGCGCGAGCTCGCGCATGATCTTGTTGCTGAACGCCCGGTACATGATGGCGCTGACATACCTGCTCAGCACATTGGCCACATCGGAGACCGACTCCCTCTTCCCGATCTGCACCTCGTCGGGGCCGATGTAGATGGCGTGCCCGCCGAGCTGTCGCATGCCGACCTCGAAAGATATTCTCGTTCGCAGGCTGGGCTTCTCGAACACCATCCCGAGGACTCTACCTTCGAGGGGCTTCTGCTTCTGCCCTTTCTTCTGGTCCTTGAGGTCCTTCTTCATCTTGGACGCACTAGCCAGTATGTCCTCGAAATCGTCCTTCATATCCAGCACAGAGATGATGTCGCGCTTCACCGCACCACCATCTGCCTCAAGCGCCTGTGGATTAATAATGCTTTTTGGATTGGCGCGGTCGGACCCCTCAGCCGTCGCATCTCGAATGGCCGCAGACGAGGCATTGGCTGCATCCTGAAGCGTGAACGAGGGGGCCGCCGCACTCCGGGCAGCATCCCGTCCATTCTGCCCTGAGCTTGGAATCGCTGGATTCTGCGCACATGTGCTCTTCCTGCGGATGCGATTCGAGAATCGGGTCTTTACTGTGAACCCGAGGGCCCTGCGAAAGTACTCAGGGGAGATTCGCGCGGTGCCTGACAACCTTTATCTACGCCAAGAACATCGTGTGTTTCCCATATGGCCGGGGTGGGGTAGTGGTATCCTTGGGGACTGTGGATCCCTTGACCCGGGTTCAATTCCCGGTCCCGGCCCCATCCCCGCGTCGCATAATCTTGTAGCTCATTGGAAGACGGCGCCGCAGTGTGGGCACCGCGTATCGGACTCGGAGACCGACTTTCCACAGGCTGGGCACTCGAACTCGGTCTCTCCTTCGGCCGCCTCCGCCTTCGACCCTGACGCCAGCGGCGGGTTCTTGCCGGCCCCCGAGGCTTCCCCGTCAAGGTCGACGGAGGAGGTCTCCGAGACATCCTCTGAGAACGAGCTGAACTCCGTGCCGCATTTCGGGCACTTCCGCTGGGCGGGAGACACGAGCTCCCCGCAGAACGGGCACTCGAACATCACGCCCTCGAAGGACGCTCCGCACCGGGGACATCTGGGCTCATTGCCCGACACAGTCTTTCCGCACGATATGCATCCGAAAACAAAGACTGGCATCGGGTCGTTGCCCATGGAGCTAAAATGCAGGTACGATTACTTAAATGATGGCGGGACGAAGTCCGACGCGCGGAGATCACTGGACCCATGGGAAGCCGCTCGGCGCCTACTCGGAGGACTTCGCCTTGGCCTTCTTGGAGGCGGACTTCTTCTTCGCGGGGGCCTTCTTTCTCGCCTTCGGCGGCTTTCCCTCGGGAGCCGCCTTGGGCTTCGCCTTCTTGGGCTCGTCAGCTGCCGCGGCCCCGCCCTTCAGCATCTCCTCAGGCCTCTCCTCCTTGGGCTCCTCGAACACGGCCCTGCAGTTCGGGCAGGAGGTGGACTTGATGGGGATCTTCTCGCCGCAGATCGGGCAGTCGGCCTCGGCCTCCTCCAGCGGCAGGTCGCACCTCGGGCATCGGGACTCGTCCCCGCGGATCATCAGTCCGCAGCCCGGGCACGACACCCTCCTCACGGTCGACTTCATCTGCTCCAGCTCAGTGTTTATCACCGTGTCGACGAAGTCATCCATGTCGAACCCTGAGCTCGCCTTCTCGACGCTTTCGGAGAATTTGGTCAGGTCTATGCCGCAGGTGGAGCACGTGGTCGCGTTCCTCCAGACGAGCCCGCAGCAGAACGGGCACTCGAAGAGCGTCCCAGGGCCGAACTTCATGCCGCAGCGGGGACATTCGGAATCGCTCGACCTGACAATCCGGCCGCACTTGAAGCAGCTGAGAAAGATGTCTCTGGGCCCCTCTGAGGTCATACCGACAGGAATAACACTTTCATCATATAAATAGTCAAAGCTGCGCATCCAGCCTCCAGCATCCGACCCGTCTTGCCCTCATCACTGCCGCCTTCTCCGCGCGCGCCCGCCCCTGTAGAATAACCCCACCATGAATATCATGAATACGAGGGGCAGCGCGATGTCGCTGAACTCCGGGATCCTGTCAAACTGAACCTCGATCGGGGCCGTGGTGTTCTGGGTCCACTGGAAGCATATCTGGTTCTCGTTCGAGACGGAATAGACGGACGTGAGGTACTGCTTCACCCCCGCGGTCTGGTTGCCGATGGACACGCTGACCCAAGTGCCTGTCACGTTCTTCCTGCACATGATGGTCTGCCCGACACCGGATGCGTCCGTCTGCACCCAGAACGCATAGACGTTCCCGCTGGTGGTGTCGACCGAAACCGTCGGGTAGAGGTTGCCGAGGGTGTTCGAGACGGAATCGAGGCGGTACGGCACGGACCACGAGCCGTGCGCGTAGTAGACGTAGTAGATGTACGGCTTGGATATCGTCGGCTGCTGGTGGTCGTCGCCATAGACTACATGCACGACACCGTTCCCATCCACGACGACTGAGGGAGGGGCGTTCACGGTGTTGCCCGGGTTCCCCAAGCCGATGGAGTAAATCAGCGTCTCAGCGGACCATGAGGTCCCATTGTAGATCCTCGCAGCGACGTTGCCCTGGTATCCGTAGACGGCCGACATGTTCGAGCCAGAGCCCATAGGCACCACGGAGCACTCGCCCGTCGAGAGCGAGCTGCCCGTGCCCAGCATGTTCCCGGAGAACAGCCACGAAGAAGTGCTGTCCACGGAGGAGCTCCTGAACACCGAGAGCGTGTACGTGGCGGGAGCGGTGCCCGTCATGTTGCTGGATGCGAGCCATAGATACCCTGCCGCGTCCCTGGATATGTAGGTGCTCTTGTCGCCCATCGCATATGTGGAGACCAAATTCGTCTTGTCCTGGCCCGTGGCCCAGCTTATCGTATGCGTCGCAGGGGACACGACGCCTCTCTGGAAGTAGACATTGGTCGAGGGCGCGTCCGTGTCCCCGATCGCATAGACGATGTTGCCTGCCGCGTAGTACCAGATGGAAACGTGGTTCACGCCGCTGGTCTTGTAGAAGGACCCCACCAAAGTCCAAGTCTGTCCGCCGTCCGTGCTGTACCTGTAGACCGTGTTCGCCCCGTCCCAGTAGAAGCTCCAGAAGTTCGTCCCGTCGTAGAAGAGCTTCCTTTGATAGGACATCGCGGTCGCATTGGCAGAACTGACCGGTGAGACCACGGTCCAGCTCTCGATCGTGGCTCGGGTCGGAAGCCCGCCTGACGCCGCCCTAGTCCCCTGCGGAACGGAGGTGGCAAGGTCCGTGCGGTCCCGCCAATCGGTCGTCTCGACGATGTAGTCTATCGACGATGAGCCGAAGAGCAGCGCTGACGACACGCTCAGCTCGATGCTCTGAGAGTCCTTCGCTGCCGCGATGTCGCCTGAGCTGTATGTCCATTGGCCGGCGGAGTATACATACAACGACCTGGAGACGATCTGCCCGTCGAGGCCTTTTATCTCGATCTTCTCGTCCGCGCCGATTATCTTCGAGGACACCGACATCAGATAGCCAGTGGAAGTGGACATGTCAGAGTCGATGAAGATGTCTAGGATGTCCTCGCCCGTCTTTCGGGTCGGTATGACCACCCCGCCTCCGCCGGCTCCGGACGGTATCAGCTTCAGCGCGGGCACGAACGAGCCACCGCACATCTCGCCAAGCACGCTGACGTAGAAGTAGGACGCCGTGCTGTCGTTCACAGCGCCGACGGCCCCTATGTCTATGTTGGGGTTCGCAAGAGGTGTCAAGTCGGAGACGTTGGTCGTCCGCCCAATCCAGTCACCGAAGGCGCCGTCGATGATTATCGAGGAAGGAGCAACTCCTACATAGGCTGTCACCGCGTCCCCGACTATCTCAACATCGGCGAATGTGGAGTCCACCATGCTCTTCACGACAGATGCTGAGACGGAAGAGCCAGGCGTCGCGCCTGACAGGTCGACCACGACGTCGACCACCTTCTCCTCCCCGACGGCGAGGCTTATGCCGGCGATCGGGGAGACAAGGGGCGCATCGACGACACCTGAGGAGATGCTCCTGAGTGTCCCGCCGACGCCTTGGCATGTGAGCTGCAATCTCATCAGCACAGAACTCGAAGTCTGGCTCACGATCCCGGAACTGCTGACATCAGCTCCGGGCCCCTGCTTCACGACCAGCAGGCCTCCCTTCTCGGGGACCGCGTAGCTAACGGATCTGTCCTCGAAGTTGTTCTGCGACAGCAGCATGAACCTCGCGCTTGAGCTAATGGACACGGGCATGACGGCCATGGCCTCGAGCTGGCTCCCTACGGCGATTGCGGACGCCGAGCCTATGTTCGTCCACGAGTTCCAGTCGAGCCTGTCTGACTGGGAGTACTCGTACTCGAAGAGGTTCGCCGACTGGACAGAGTTGTTCCAGCCGTCAATCTCGATCATGTACTCGGCCCCGATCCCGGAGACGTTGTAGCCGGTCGTGGGATCGTTGTCGGAATCCACGAACAGGTAGAAGCTGCTGACACCCGTGCCACCCATCAGAGCTCCGTCCGCTGTGAAGTACAGGAAAAGCCGGTCCTGGATGGTCTTGACGGACCAATCAGTCACGTTTATCGAGGGCGAGCTCGCCTGGATGTAGGTCCCGAAGGTCGTCACATGGGCCCATTCCGAGAACCTGCCGTCCACGTTGAACGGCGTCGGCTCCGTGGAGTAGGACAGATAGACGAAAGTCGGGATGATGATCACGATGGCCACGAGTATCGCGAGGAACTGCCACCTGGTCACGAACCTCTGCTGCTTTCTGAGCGCCGGAGCCGCCGTCCCAGCCAGCGTACCGTTCGTGATTCCCGTCCCGTTCACGAGACCCCTGCCGTTCGTCACGCCCTTCCCGTTGACCATGCCCTGCGTGGATGCTGGCCTGGGCTGGGGGGCCATTCTGCTGACCTCAGGCTGGGGAGGCTCTGGCGCGACGGCGGGAGCCGGCGCGACCCGTCCTGATCCCGCGGGAGGCGCTTGCCTCGCCACCCGGATTTCCTCGGCCTTCGGCTGAACTGGCAACTCCACGCCGCCGAAGCTCGCACCGCACTTGGTGCACGATGACGAGCCGAGGGGAACGATGGCGCCGCATTCAGGGCATTCGAGCATGACCTCGGCGTTCTCCGAAGGCCCCTGAGACAGGGGGACTCCGCACCGAGGACACTTGGTCTCGGTGCCGACCAGGTCGAGCGCGCAAAGAGGGCATGCATGCTTCGCCTCCTTGAGGATCGTCTGGGGAAGGTCAGTGCTGAGGAAATCCTCCTTCGGCCCGGGCCTCATCGGCTCCGTGGGCCTCTCGGAGGCCGGTGGCTTGATAGGGGTCCCGCAGAGCGGGCATTTGTCGGTGCCAAGCGGAACTTTCCTGCCGCATAGGGGGCATGTCGAATAGGATTCGTCAGCCAAAGCTCTGCACCTTCAGGGGGAGGAATAGTGTGAACACCCGCTGGCGACCTTCATAACGAACGTGCCAGCCTTGTTGCCACCTAGTCAGTTGCTATTGACTGGACGGGTATATATATAATCTGGCATCGGCAAATCGAGGAGTTCCGGCTAGGCCGGAATGCCGACGATGTCCAGACACTCGCGGTGCATCACGCGGCGCCGAGCCAGCACGACGATGGCCCTCGTAATCTTAATATACTCGCAGACTCGTCGAGCACCCTCGCGGTGCTCACATGCCCTGGGCCGGCCCCTTGACGAAGCTCGATGAGTTCAGATTCGAAATACCGAGGACCTACAAGAGCTGCATGACAACCTCGGCAATCATATTCTCGGACGAGAAGATGATCCAATCCGTGAAGGCGGACAATGCCCCGGAGCAGGCGGCGAATGTCGCGTGCATGCCGGGGATCGTCGGCCGATCCATGGCCATGCCCGACATCCATTGGGGGTACGGATTCCCGATCGGCGGGGTCGCCGCATTCGATGCGGACTCGGGCGTGATATCGCCCGGAGGCATCGGCTACGATGTCAACTGCGGCGTCAAGCTCGTACGGACGAACCTCATGGAGAGCGATGTCAAGGGCGTCATCAAGAACCTGGTTGACCAGATGTTCGAGAACGTGCCGTCGGGGGTCGGGGAGAAGGGCAAGCTGAGGCTCTCGGGAGGCCAGATAGATGACGTCCTCGAGTCCGGCGCCGAATGGGCCGTCTCCAAGGGCTACGGCTGGGACGAGGACCTGACCTCGAGCGAGGAGAGCGGGAAGATGAAGACCGCAGACGCCTCGGCGGTCGACGTGAAGGCGAAGCAGAGAGGTGCGCCTCAGCTCGGGACCCTGGGAGGAGGGAACCACTTCCTCGAGATCCAGAAGGTCGACAGGATCTTCGACACGGATGCCGCGAAGGCCTTCGGGATCGTCGCCCAGGACCAGATCATGGTCAGCATCCATTCGGGCTCGAGAGGGTGCGGGCACCAGATCGCTAGCGACAACATCAGGATCATGGAATCGGCATTGAGGAAGTACTCCATCTCGGTCCCTGACAGGCAGCTGGCCTGCGCGCCCGTAGGGTCCCCCGAGGGCGAGAATTGCTTCAAGGCGATGAGCTCGGCCGCGAACTACGCGTGGGCGAACAGGCAGCTCATACTTCACTGGGTGAGGGAGTCCTTTGAGAAGACGCTCGGACGGAGGGCGGAGGAGATGGAGATGGACTGCGTCTACGACGTCGCGCACAACATATGCAAGCTCGAGGAGCACGAGGTGGATGGGCGGAGGAGGAAGCTGTACGTCCACAGGAAGGGCGCGACGAGGGCATTCGACAAGACCCGCCCCGAGGTGCCGTCGAAGTACTCCGGGGTGGGACAGCCGGTCCTCATACCAGGGGACATGGGGAGCGCGAGCTATGTCCTGGTGGGCACGGCTGGGGCGATGGCCGAGACCTTCGGGTCGACCTGCCACGGAGCGGGCAGGCTCATGTCGAGGACCTCGGCCACGAGGCGGTTCTCTGCGAACGAGGTCGTCTCGATGCTGCAGAGGAGGGGCATATACATCAAGGCCGCCTCGAAAGAAGGCATCATCGAGGAGGCGCCCGGGGCATACAAGGACGTCGACGAGGTTGTGAGAATCGCGCACGGCGCGGGGATCTCAAGGATGGTCGCCCGCCTGAAGCCCATGGGCGTCATGAAGGGCTAGAACGGCAGGACCCTCTCGGAGGCCCTGGCGACCTTCGCACGGGACCTCTCGGGACACGCAACCATAGCCGCATACTCGCCTACCCTCCTGTTCTGGAGCGACTGCGCGATCGTGCTCAGCTTGGGGAGCATCCTGACCCTGCCACCGTCGAGGACCCTTATGTCCGTGAGCGACAGCCTCGGCTCGGAGACCGACAGCTCGCTGGAAGGCACGTCTATGATCACGTCTCCGTCCGGCACGCCCGCCCTGCGGGCGATGTCCTCCTCCAGGGAGCGCCTCGTGTCGACGTCGCCGAGGTCCTCGATGCGTTTCCAGCCATCCGCGTCGATGCCACCGACGGGGACGGAATAGGCGCGCTTGAAGAGCCTGCGGTACTTGAGCATCGTGGCGATTCGCTCGAAGTACCCCTTCCTGGATACGAGGAGGGAGAGCAGGGTGGCATCCGTCATCCTGTGCATGGCGTCGATGTCCTCGCGACCCAGCTGCTCAACTGCCTTCGCGAGCATGAGCTCCGAGATCCTCACGGTCCTGTGCATGTATACTGACGAGAACATGAGCGCCCTCGCGACGAGCATCCCCTCGATCGCGCTCAGGCCACTCCTGTCTATCACGAGGTCCCCGTTGAAGATGTTGATGGTCTCAAACAGCCGCGGGAGGTCGATGACTCCGTACGCGACGCCCGTGTAGTGCGAGTCCCGCTTGAGGTAGTCCAGCTGGTCGGCGTCCGCGGGGCCGCTGACGATCTGCGACATGTACCGCCTGGAGTTGAAGTGCACCTGGCCTGAGCTCCTGCCCAGTGTCTTCTGAGGCTGGCCACCGGAGACCTTGTGCTCCAAGATCCTGGAGACCTCCTTGGAGTCGATGCCCGACCTCTCCAGGAGCTCGGGGATGGACCTGTAGTCCCCGAGGATCTCGCCCTCCTGCTCCGAGACTATCGAATCGTCGCCCCTTATCAGGCGCCGCGATATCTCTTCGTGGTCGATGCCGAACTTGTCGTGGATGACGAACTCGAGCGTGTGAGAGTATGGCAGATGGCCGATATCGTGCAACATCGCGGCGCACTCGACGATGCGCGACTCTTCTGGATCGAGCTGGAGCGCCCCGCACATCCTCCTGGCAACATAGAATGTCCCGAGGGAGTGCTCGAACCTGGTGTGATTGGCCCCCGGGAAAACGAGGTATGCCAGCCCCAGCTGGTGGATGCTGTGAAGCCTTTGGAGCTCAGGCGCCTCCAGAAGGGAGAGCGAGACCCCCTCCAGCCTTATGCTTCCGTGAACCGAGTCGTGGACGATCTTGTGGTCAGTCAACGGGCGTGACAGAGCTTTGCGAGATTTAATTGTATTGAGCCAATGCGGTCTACGCTTGCCTTGGAAAGATGTCCGGGCGCGCCGAGCCACAATCATTACCACAACTGAAAATCGAAGGACAAACGCTTTTAAAAACACAAGAGCATGTTGGTCCATCGCATCGACTGAGGAGGACTTCGGATGGAGTCCGTTCAGAACGACACCCCCGACAGAGTTCAGACATTCATTGACGGCTTTGACAGCAAGATAGAAGGCGGAGTGAAGAAAGGACATGTCGTCCTGCTCGCGGGGACGCCAGGCACGATGAAGTCGTCAATCGCCCTGAACATACTGTACAACAACGTGAAGAAGAGGGGCGTGAACGTCCTCTATGTCAGCGTCGAAGAGAGCAAGGAGAGCCTCCTGACGGCGATGCAGCTGTTGGGGTTCGGCACCATAGACGAGAGCAAGTTCTTCATAGTGGACATCGGGAGGCTGAGGCTTGAGCACACCGACGCCGATGTCGGCAGGGACTGGTTCAAGATCCTAAAGGAGTACCTCAGGAAGAAGGTGGAGAACGAAGGAGTCGAGATAGTGGTGGTAGACTCGCTCACCGCCATATACTCCCTGGCGACCATCCAGAACCCGCGGCAGGAGCTGTTCCACTTCTTCGGGTTCCTGAAGAGGCTCGGGGTGACGACCTTCCTGATCTCCGAGACCCAGCAGAACGGAGGGGCCTTCGGGCCCTACAACGAGGACTTCCTGGCCGACGGCACGATCCAGCTCAAGTTCGTGGACGTGGGCGAGACTGACGTGCAGCTGAGGATCAGAGCGGTGAAGATGAGGCACTCGAAGATACACCACGGCTACCTCACGCTGATCTTCAGGGACGGGCAGTTCATGGCCACCACCCCGATAGCGGAGTAGCCAGGGACATAACCGCTTCTGCTTGTATCAAGACCTCCAAGCCAAGAAGGCCGGAGGACCAGAGGCCGAACGCGCTCAGAAGCCGCCCTTGATCTTGTTCCTGTCTATCTTGACGGCCCTCGGGGTCACCATCAGCAGGTTCTTGCCGACCCCGGCGACATCGCCCTCGACGTCCCGGGCGACGTTCTTCAGCTCCGCGGTTATCCTCTTCATCGTGAGGTCGTCGTTCGCGATAGATGTGTAGTCCACGACAACGATGTTGCCGTTGTACACCTCGTTCGTGAGCAGAGAAAGGTCCTCGTACCTGAAGAGCTCCCCGACTTTCACTATGGTCTGCGCGCCCTCGGTACCCATCAGGCCCTCGTCCTCGAAGGCCATGTCTGTCAGGTCGATGTACTGCTCGGCGCCCAACGAATCCTTGGTGACGCCTTCCTCACTGGCGGGAAATGACTTCTTTTTGAGAATCGTCAACGTGCATCCCTCGACCGATGTAATTATCTTGTCTAGATATAAACCTTGGCCAGATGCCGCTCGATGGGCTCAATCACGAAGTGATTGCGGTTACACCAAGATATCGTGGCAGGACGCCTGGCCTTCAATCATCTTCGCGCTGCTCGTCCAGCTCCCAGAGCCTGTCCCCGACATGGTGGATCGACTGGACCGCCTTGCCCTTCGCTTTCGACGACATTGCGGCGCCGTCCATGAGGGCCTTCCCGACGGCGAGCGGCTTGAGGTTGTTGACGTCCCTTATCCAGACCAGGTCCCCAGGGAGGATGGATGTGTCGCAGGCGACAATCCCAGGGCCCATCACGTCCGCGCCGTTGTAGACGAACTTCACCGCGCCCATGTCCACCGTGACGAACCTCCTGGTGGCACCGTATCTGAGCAGGCCGCGGACGGTCAGGAAGGGCACTCCGTCCGGCAGGAATCCCAGGATCAGCCCGTCGACAAGTATGACTTCGTACTCCGGACCCGAGGCCATGTCGACGACATCGTCCGTGCCGAAGGACTTCGTCCCGAGCGCGGATTCGATCGAACCCGCAAGCGCGGAGATCTCCTTCTGCCTCAGCCTATGCCGCTTGCGCAAGCGCAGCTCGCTCACGCCGACACCTTCGGTTCCACATCCGCTGGACTCATGCCAGCGACCGCGAGCCTGGCGGCCGCCTGAGCGGCCTCAGCCTTTCCTTTCTCCTGCTCCCCCAGTGCGATGTAAGCGTCTGACTTGATCTTGTGGGGTTCCCACTCGCTCTCGTCGACGCCTATCGCGGCGTCCGCGTCCCTGATCGCAGCCCTGTAGTGCATGAGGCGTAGCTCTATCCGCGCGACCGACACGGCGGCCGAGAAGTCGGACGGATCTGCGCTCAGGCGCTCCCTGTAGAGCCTGCCCGCCCCCGCGAGGTCTCCTCTGGATTCGAGCAGCTCGGCCTCGAGCCTCTTCGCAGCTGCGATCGAGGCGCCTGGTCCGCCTGAGGCCAGCAGCGCGACCGCGCCCTCCTCGTCCCCGCCCAGGGCGCGGATGCGGGCGCGCGCGTACAGCTCCGCGCTGCCCTTGGAGGACTCATCGATGGACAGGATGGCCGCCTCGGCGGACCGAGGATCGCCCATGTCCAAGAGGAACTCGGCGTAATCGGCCTCGATGCTCACGTCCTTGGTGCCGGCGAAGGCCTCCTTCAGGGCGGGCGGCAGCTCGGCCTTGCCCAGGACGCGCCTCATCGCGAGGACCTTCGATAGGCTGGCGAAATCAAGCTTCCGGGTGATCGCGACAGTCTCGTAGTTCATCAGCGCCTCCTCGAACCGGCCCAGCCTTGCGAGGACGTCTCCCCTCCTGACCAAGGACATCAGTCCCGAGGTGGTCATCGGGTTCACCACCTCGAGGCACTTGAGGGCCATCTCGAAAGACGCCTGGGCCTCCTCCCGGCTGCCCGTCGCCAGTAGTAGCTCGCCCCGCTCTGCCCACCCCTGGTCGAACTCCGGATCCAGGAGGAGCGACTGCTCTATCGCCATGAGCGCCTCGTCGAACCTCCCCAGCTGGGCTGCGACCTTAGACTTCGCCATCCAGGCCTCGTCATAGCTTGGGTTCAGGTCCAGCGACTCGATTATCAGGTCGAACCCTTCCTCGAGCTGGCCTGTCTTGGACTTGCAGACCCCCTTCGCGTACAGGGCGTAGTCGAAGCCAGGGCTGATCTCCAGGGACCGGTCGTGGTACGGTATGGCCTCCCTGTACGCGCCCAGCTTCTCCAGCGCGTTCCCTATGTTGTTCCATGCGATCTCGTAGTCCGGGTCGACCCTCAGCGCGGTTATGAACTTGGGGATCGATTCCACGTACCGTCCGAGGTTGTAGAGGGCGTTGCCGATGTTGTTCCAGAGGACCTTGTCGAATGGATCTATTGCGATCGCCCTCTTGTAGCACCGGACGGCCTCCTCGAGCAGGTCTGCGCCGTGATACGCGTAGCCCTTGTTGTACCAGGCGTGCTTGTAGTTGGGGTCTATGCTGAGCGCTTTGTCGAAGCACTCGTGCGCCCTCTCGAGATAGCCCTTCGAGAAGCACGTGTACCCGAGGTTGTTCCAGATCTCCTTGTCACCGGGAGCGAACTTCAGGGCCTGCCCGAAGGCATGGATCGCCTTGTTGTACTCCCCCATCTCGTGCGCCGAGCTCCCGAGCCTGGTGTACCCCTGGACATCGTCCGGCGAGACCTTGATGTACTCCTCGCTCCGCTCGACCGCAAG
>JAJYIS010000003.1 GCA_021789945.1 Thermoplasmata archaeon
ACGACCACCAGCTCGTCGCCGAGCTTCTTCGACTCTTCGAGATAGTGGAGATGGCCGAGATGGATGATGTCGAATACTCCTGTGGCCATGACGCGAACCATTGGCGCTCACCAGCTTTTGAACTCCTTCCAGGCCTCTACGATTTCGGCCCCCTCGAGAAACACGAGCCCTCGGCGCTTGGCCCGGGCCTTGGCGTCCTCCTTGGACAACGCCTTGCCGTCGTCGCCCATCATCTCGCACACCGTGGCCGACGGCACCATCCCCGCCATGATGACCAGCGCGGTCGCGAGCTCCGTGTGGCCGAACCTCGTCTCGAGGATCCTCTCAGAAGTGTTGAGCAGATGCACGTGGCCCGGCGCCCTGAAGCTCTTGCCGAACTCCCGCTTCGCCCATCCGTCCTCGGACGTTAGGGCCTTCTTCGCGAGAGACGAGAATTCCGATATCGTGAGCGCGCGGTCGTTGTCCGTGATCCCGGTGAAGGTCCTCCTGTGATTGATTGTGATCCCGAAGGCAGACTTCACATCGTACGGGATGTCGTTAGGCATGAGGCCCTTCATGACGGGGTAGTGCTCCGCCATCCCGAGGAACAGCTCCGTCAGGAACGGTAGGCCAAGCGCCTTCTGGATGCGAGTGTCCGCGGTCGTGCATATGAGCCCGCCCGCATCCTTCCGCAGGATCCTCACGGCCTCTGAAGTGACCTTCTCGGACGCGATGACCATGTCCGTCTCCTCCTCGCGTCCGTCAGCATCATAGACGAGGACTATCTTGCCATCCTTGAGCTCCAGGAGGGCCCGCGTCACGGCTTCTGTGGCCATTGTCGCGAAGATGCCGCATCGGAATATTATGAATGGTGTAGTTACCATCTCGAAGGTATCAGTCGACCCTTCTTAAGGCCTCGGCCGGAGCCAGTTTCGCGGCGCCTCTCGACGGAGGCAGCGTCGCTGCCAGGGTTATCAGGAAGGCGATTGCGACCAGCATCAGGAGGTCAACCCATGGGATCACGAACGCGGAGTACTTGCTGAACCCGCCCCAGTCGTACAGCCTGTACGAGAGCGCCAGGCCCAGGAGCACGCCCATGACTATGCCCAGCAGGGAGACGTACGAGGTCTCCAGCATGAACGTGCCGAGTATCATCCTCCTCTGGAAGCCGATCGCGCGCATCACGCCGATCTCCTGCCGTCTCTCGGCAACGCTCCTGATCGTGATTATGCCAAGCCCGGATATGCCCACGACGAGCCCCATGCCGAGGAATATCTCCATCAGCTGCATCGTCGATGACACGATTCCCATGTACGACTGTATCGTGTCCCTGGAGACGTAGACCCGCAGGCCGTAGGTCACGAACCTCTTCTCCAGCTCCTTTGCGACCTCGTCGTCCGTCCATCCGCTCTGATGGGCCGTGGCGATGTAGAACAGGTTCTGCTGGACGACGTACGTGTTGTTCTTGACGAAGTCGCTTGACGTGAAGACCGCCATGTTCATCGTCTGGTCCATTATGCCGATGACCTTGACATGGACCTGGTGCCCGTCGGACATGACCATCGTGAGGGTCTGCCCGAGGTCGACCCGCAACGTCCCGCTCGACGGCCCGTACGTCTGCCCCCTCACGGTCCCGTCGATCACCGCGACGCCCGGGTCGTGGGCCACCGCGTTCCACGCTTCGCTGTCCGAAGCGTAGTCCGAGGACCGCATCAGGAGCGAGAAGGCGTTCTGCTCCAGCATGGACTGGGACATGCCCAGCAACATATACGGCACAGTCTCGTTGGCGCCGTTCTTGATGATCGCGATGGGGGCGGTGACGCTGGGCTCGACCCTGCTGATGACCCCCGAGTCCGTCAGGTCCTGGACCTGCGCGGAGAACGCGTTCGTCGGGATGTCCCTGATCGAGATGCCCATGAGCTCGAAGCCTCCCGAGAACTGCTGGGTCATCGCGTCCACGCTCTCCCTCTCGAACGAGGCTATCATGGCGAGCACGGTCACGGTGAACATGATCAGCGCGAAGATGAAGAGGCTCAGGCCGGTCCTGAACCTCTTGTTCATGGGGTAGCTGATGGCCACCCTGAACACCGGGAGTAGCGAGCGCTTCTTGCCGCCCGTGCGGACCAGCCCCCCGAGCAGGAGGTCGCTGTTGAAGACGGCGATGAGGACGCCGGCGATCACCAGCAGGATCCCTGTGAGAATGAACATCTCCATCCCGCTCTTCAGGGCTCCGAAGAGGTACGGGTGGAGGTTCGTCGGGTCGAGGGTCCACCAGATGATGAACATCCCTGACACGGTGAAGGTCCACCTGGGGTTCACGTTCTTCACCAGGGCCATCGAGATCCCGAGCAGTATGAGGGACGGACCTGCGTATATCCCGGCAGCCTGCTTCGACGATATCCCCGATGCGAAGATCAGCAGGCCCAGCGCGATGCTGAGGACGCCTGTCACGAGGTACTTCCTGCCGGACTTCGCCAGGATCGGCTCTGGGATGTCCCTGATGGCCCTGACGATGTTCAGCTTGCTGACTCTCCACGACGCCACCACAATCGTCAAGAGGGTGATCAGGAACCCCGCGCACGCCGCGACCAGGATGCTCGATGGCTCGAAGTGGAGAGTGAAGGCCAGCCCCCCGCCCGCGACCGACGAGAACAGGCCCATCATGACGCCGGCGATGGCGAGCCCCACTATCGAGCCTATGGCGGCAGCGAACAGCGCGTACACCACACCCTCGAACAGGAAGGTCTGGGTCAAGTCCCCGCGCTGCATGCCTATGGCCCTCGAGATCCCCATCTCCGGCTTGCGCTCCTCCGCGAGCATCACGAATATGTTGATTATCAGGGCGATCCCGGCTATGATCGTGAACGAGCTCATGATGATGAACAGCTGCGATATCTGGTCCGCCGTCGATTTCGCTGCGTCCACGCCGTCCTTCTTCACCTCGTCGAAAACATAGTCGTACCCTGGCGGCAGCAGTCCCTTGAGCTGGGTGACCGCCTGATCCGAGACGAGGTATCCCTCATCTATCGACCCCGCGGCCGAGACGTCTATCCTGTTGATGTCGTTGGGCTGGAGCATCACGTCATTCTGGACGTAGCTCAGGTCGACAAAGACCAGCTTCTCGTTCTGCCAGCGGCCTAGCCCCGAGTTGTAGGCCACGTGCGAGACTACCGCGAACTCCGGGACATTCGTCGGACCTATGATCTCGATCGTGTCCCCCGGGTTCGCGTTCAGCTCGTCAGCAAGGCCCTGGTTGATCACGACGTTCCTGCCGGAGATGTCGTCCGGCGTGACGGGATTCCCGTTCTCGTCCAAGAGAGGGTCGAGGCTCTGGCTGAGATTGACCCCGAAGATCGTCGCAGATGGATATGGAAGGCCGTTCGCCTGGTCGAGGACAGAAACGGATTCTCGGACCGCCGGCGCTGCCCCGTCGAGGTAGTTGGCGTTCCCGCCGGCTATCGCGACCATCAGGTTCGTGGCAACAGACTGGTCGAAGTACACGTCCCTGCTCGTGTTGTCCTTCACGGAGATGACGATGTCGACCGCGCCTGTCGAATCGAAGGTGTCCTTCTTGATGAGGTAGCTGAGCGTGTCCGCCATCACGAGCGAGCCCGAGATCATCGCGGTCGCGATGAGGAGGCCGGCCGTGATGATGACCGTGAACTTCCTCTTTCTCCAGACGTTCCTCACCGCCATCTTGGCGAGCGTCCTCCGCCTGAGCACCAGGACGCCCACCACGGCCAAAACGAGGAGCACAATCAGAAGCAGCTGGGTCGCCGAGTTCAAGGTCCCACCTCAGAACGGCTGCGGGGCGAAGTCCTTCTCGACCTTCCCGTCGCGCATCATGACTATCCGGTCCGCCAGCTTCCCGACGTTGTAGTCGTGGGTGACGATCACGAACGTCTGCCTGTTCTGCTTGTTCAGGTCCCGGAGCAGGACCATGATCTCCTTCGAGGACTCGCTGTCCAGATTCCCGGTGGGCTCGTCCCCGAAGACGATCTCCGGCTTGTTCACAAGGGACCTAGCGATCGTCACGCGCTGCTGCTGTCCGCCGGAGAGCTCGGAGGGCTTGTGGTTCTGCCATTCCTCGAGGCCGACGGCCTTCAGGGCCTCCATGGCCTTCTTCCTCGCCTCTTTCGGAGGAGTGCCTGATATGAGCAGCGGAAGCTCGACGTTCTCGGCCGAGGTGAGCACGGGCAGGAGGTTGTACGCCTGGAATATGAACCCGATCTTCTCCGCCCGGTAGCTGGTCCTCGTCCGGTCGTCCATGTCGGAGAGGCGGGTACCTCGTATGAAGATCTCGCCGCCAGTGATGTCGTCCAGCCCGGAGAGGCAGTTCAGCAGAGTCGTCTTGCCGCACCCAGATGGCCCCATGACCGCTATCATCTCGCCTTCCTTCACCGCGAGATTGACTCCTCTCAGCGCGTCGACCTTCACCTTGCCTGTGTCATAGGTCTTCTTGACTTCCTTCGCCAGGACGATGGCGTCCGTCCCAGTCACATCCGCACCCACAGCGCTCGCATGGCCCTTGGTCTTCGGAATTGTCTTCCCCCCGGCAAATCCCAGTCTGTATCTGGATGGAAATAATACATCTTTCGGTCTTTGAGCGTTGCGCTTGCCGGAATTTCACGCGGCCAATCCAGGAGATGCATTAATATGCGCAATCCAATACAAGATTCGAATGTTGGATTCGAGGGAAAGACTGGGCTCGCTCGACAAGAGAGGGATGCTCAGCACGATCGAGCAGATGCCGAAGAACCTCTCGGAAGGGGTCAGGCTGGGTACGCGCATGAGCCTGCTGAGGTTCTCGCCGTCGAAGGTGGTCGTCTGTGGCATGGGCGGCTCCGCCATAGGAGGGGACCTCCTCTGCGAATGGGTCTCCTCGATTTCCGAGGTCCCGTGCAGCGTCCATCGGTCGTACTCGGTCCCGAGCCACATCGACAAGGACTCGTTGGTGATAGTCGCCAGCTACTCCGGGGACACTGAAGAGACCCTCAACATGTTCGAGGCCGCCCAGAAGAAGGGCGCGAGGATCGTGGCGATCGCATCCGGCGGCGAGCTCGCCCACAGCGCCGAGAAGCTGGGCATCCCGTGCGCGAAGATACCCACGGGGATGATGCCGAGAGCCTCCCTGGGCTTCATGATGGGGGCGATGATAGGCATTCTCGAGAGGACGCAGATGGTCTCGTCCGGCGAGCAGGTCGAGGAGACCGTCAGAGTGCTGAAGAGCGTCATCGACTCATGCAAGCCCTCGGTGAAGACGGCCGACAACCCCGCCAAACGCCTTGCGCACGAGCTCATGGGACATGTGCCGGTCGTCGTGGGATACGGTCTCTCGAGGCCTGTAGCCAAGAGGTGGGCGAACCAGCTGAACGAGAACGCGAAGTCGCTCGCGTTCAGCTCGGAGATACCCGAGCTGGACCACAACGAGATCGTCGGCTGGATGAAGGACGGCCTGAGCAGGGGCTTCGCGGCCGTGATCCTGGACAACGAGCAGGGCAACAGCGCGCTCTCAAGAAGGGTCGAGGCGACGAAGAACATGCTCACGAGGGTCGCCTCTGTGCACCGCGTCAAGTCTCTCGGCCGCGGTCCGCTCGCGCAGATGTTCTCCCTTGTTCTTGTGGGGGACTACGTCAGCGTCTACCTGGGGATCCTGAGGGGCGAGGACCCTTCCGCGAACGAGCCCATCGACGAGCTCAAGTCCGTTCTCGCGAAAAAGTGATTATGATTCTCCCGTCAGACCGTCCGGTCGCCCCGACAAGAATGAAAAAAGAGCGTGAGAGGGCGTTCGCCCCCTCCATGTTTCCCATCCCAATTGAGCTGCGTTGGCCAGCCCTTCCTTCCCTTTGTTCGTCAGAGTGCGGGCGCGGTGTCGTCCGCCTTCCGTCAAGGCATCCGTCCCCTCAGTGAATCATTGGACTCTCATTCTGGACGCAGTGCGGGCCATCCCTTTCCGCGTGCCGCGGTCCTCGATCGCCTCAGCGACCTTCTGTCGAAGCTGCTCCTTGCCCTCGAGGTAGTACCGCTTCTTCTCCTCGACCCACCCCGCAAGTGCCAGCGTCACGGCCTGAGATATGTCGGTGGCATCGCCGCTCGCTATGAACATTTCGACATCCTCTGCCAGAGCCGCGGGCACGATCGCCTGGATCTTCTCTCCGTTCCATGTGGCGACCTCGTCGTGCAGGTAGTGGTATAGCGCCTCCCTCACGACGTCCGAAAGGCTCTCCTGGCCGGTCCGCTCGCGTATCGCCTCGAGCTCCCGAAGGTCTTCGTCGGGCAACCGAATGTTGAGACGTGCTGTGCTTTTCATCGTTATCGCGGTGCCTTGTATGACACATTGTCATACATTCTATAAATAGGTAACTGCAAGATTGTCGACCTGTGTTTCCACTGCAGCCGGTCCAAGAATCTCCACGAACGCTCCGGCCGAAAGGGCGGGCCACACGCGTCCGCACGAAGCGGGACGAGCGCACCAGGCTACACCTTCCTGGTCATGGGATAGATTTTTTACCTTTCAACGAATTGCACGAGATTGTGGCATCCGCAAAGCAGCTTGCCCAGTCAGTCAGGGAGCTGACGAGGAAGCACAATTCTTGGTTCAAGGAATCGATCCCGCTGATCGCCTCCGAGAACGTGATGAGCCCAGTCGCGAGGGAGGTCCTCAACTCCGACCTGAACAACAGATACGCCGAGGGGCTGCCGTTCAAGAGATACTACCAGGGCAACATCTATGTCGACGAGATCGAGACCATCTGCGAGAACCTCGCCAAGGAAGTTTTCTCCTGCAAGTTCGCCGACGTCCGGTCGATTTCCGGAACTGTGTCGAACATGGCCGTCCTGATGGCCCTCACCAAGCCTCGGGACAAGATGACCACCGTCGCGCTCTCCGATGGGGGCCACATATCGCACGCGAAGATCGGCGCGACCGGTGTCAGGGGCGTCAGGACCTTCAACTACCCGTTCGACGAGAAGAACATGAACATAGATGTCGAAGGGGCGAAGAGGCTCATCAGGGAGGTGAAGCCCAAGGTCGCGCTGTTCGGCCAGTCCGTCTTCCTGTTCCCCACACCGCTCAAAGAGCTCAACGGCGTGTTCGAGGAGGTCGGATGCACCACGTGGTACGACGCCGCGCACGTGCTCGGCCTCGTCGCGGGGAAGAGGTTCCAGGACCCGCTCAAGGAGGGCGTGGACGTAGTCTCGGGCAGCACGCACAAGACGCTCCCGGGGCCACAGCATGGCATGATCATCTCGGACCTGTCGAAGGACGGCCTCGAGACCTCCCTCAGGCGAGGGGTGTTCCCAGGCGTCACGAGCAACCATCACCTGCACTCCGTGGCCGCGCTCGCGGTGACCCTTGCGGAGACCAAGGAGTTCGGTGAGGCCTACGCCGACCAGACCATCAAGGACGCGAAGGCGCTCGGAGGGGCCCTCCACGAACGCGGGTTCAACGTGCTCTGCGAGCACCTCGGGTTCACGGCTTCGCACACGATCGTCGTCGATGTCGAGGAGTACGGCGGCGGGGCGAAGGTGGCCAAGGCGCTCGAGAAGGCGAACATCATTCTGAACAAGAACCTGCTGCCGTGGGATTCCGACCCCGTCAGACCGAGCGGCATCAGGATAGGCGCCCAGGAGCTGGCGCGCCTGGGCATGAAGGAGAACCACATGGCGGACGTCTCCGAGCTCATCGCGCGAGTCGTGGTCAAGGGCGAGCCCCCGGAGAAGGTGAGGGAGGACGTGATCGAGTTCAAGCGCCAGTTCACGAAGGTCCACTACTGCTTCTACGAAGGCGAGGAGGCCTACGACTATCCCGCGTACGACGGCGACATCGTCTGATTCTGCGAGACTCTACTTTTATTAGAACCCAACCTAATCTGACCCTGCAGGAATGGGATGGCTGCTCGCAGAACGCTTCTTCAGGTGTCGATAGCGATCGTCAACCTCGTGATCGCAGCGCTGGTCTTCACCAGCATCTGGCCGTTCCCCAGCGGGGACTTCAAGGTAGATCTGCCGTCCGCGAGCGAGATCCATTGGACGTTCTCGAACGGCACCGTCCAGGTGGTCGCACCGTTCACTGTCGACAACAACTGGATATACGATGTCGACAACCTCGAAATCTCATATCTCATCTCGAACGAGTCGAACAAACCTCTGGCTGGAGACACGCTGAGCGTGGGCTCGATCCCCGCCGGGAGGACCGTGTCCTCGCAGCTCGAGTTCGACATCGACCTCGCCACGTTGTTCTCCCAGGGGATCGATTGGATGGTCTTCCACGACGACATGCTGTACTTCCGCTTGGAGGCCACGTGCTGGTACACCATGAATCTCATCCACTTCGACGCGGTGTACGAGGTCAGCGTGCCGTGGGACGCTCTGATACAGGGCTATGGGATCTCGAACGTGACCTACCCGACGACTCTGCCCGCGCCCGGCACGCCGGTGTCCGTGACGGTCGACTACTGGCTGGCGACCTCGAACCTGCTCAGAAGTCTGCCCGCGGCCGCCGTCACCCTCTCGTACTACGGGAACGACACTCTGCTCGGCTCCGCCCAGACGACCGTCCAGCTCGGCGGCAACTACTCCAGCGTCGCCACCGTCGATGTGAACCCACAATACTACACTAGCTATTGGCTGGAGCTGCAGTTCCAGTTCGGCGGCTTCACGGTCTCGCAGCGGTGGAACGTGACTACGTCCACACCGTGGGGTATGCTCCCATGAAGCCGCGCAACAGGCTGTCCGACTCCGTGTGGACCGCCTTCACCGAAGGCCTCAGGTTCGTCGTCGTGCCGATAGTCCTCATAGACCTCATCACCAGGAACTACCCGCTCCTGACGACGCCGTTCATGCCACAGATCCGGGAGTACATCCTGATCTTCGGTGGGATGATCGTGGCGGCGAGCTCCCTCGAGGTGATGAACAAGCCGGGCTCCTTCAAGCGGCTGCTCTTCGGCCTGTCATCGCTCGGGTTCGTGTGCATGTGGATGTTCGTGATCTTCGGGGGAGGGCTCGCAGAGTTCACATACGGGCCGTACCATTTCAGCTTCGACATCACCAAGGTCGTCTACATCATGCTGATAGGCATCGGACTGAAGGGCTTGCTGGTCGTCACGACCTACTCCGACAACAGGCAGGGCCTGCTCGAGGAGGCCAGGGAGAAGGGGCTCGAGAAGGCCGCCGCAAGGGAGGTCAAGAGGTCCCGGCCCGCAACGAGGACGAGGGCCGCGAACCCGGAGTTCTCGGCGTACTCGCGCCTGGCCTATGAGGTCACGCACGACGAATCCGTGGGCTACGAGCCTCCTCCTCCGCCCCCGGCTGTGCCAGCTGCGCCGCAACGGACGATCAGGACGGTCAAGTTCAAGACCTGCCCGATATGCGGCGAGAAGGCCCTGTCGAACGAGACGGTCTGCAGGAACTGCGGCGCGTGGTTCTCGAGTGACTCGTTCAGGTTCGAGAAGAGTTCCTGATCGAGTCGATGAGCTCGCAGGCCTTGCACTTCTTGGATATCGTGGGCTCTCCGCACTCGCATGTCCTGAGCTCTGCCTGCTCGAAGGTGCTCTCGAGCGCCGGCAACAACTTGTCGTAGCTCCTAAGGATCGAATGCCTCGTCCCCGGGTACCTGTCCTCGAGCTCGAAGACTGCAGACCTGTAGGAGTTCCTGAGCGCCTCTGGAGCATACGGGCATTCGAGGTCATGGTACCGCAGCCCGTTGACAATGGCATAGAGCGTGGTCTCGCTCTCGGGTATCGACCTGAGGGGCTGGATCCGCGGCACCAAGCCTGGCTGGCCCCTCCGGTGCGGCCCGAGCCTCGCCAGCCGCTCCACGTCGCCTCGCGCGAAGTTCATCAGTATGGACTGGGCCGTGTCGTCTAGGTTCAGGCCGGTCGTGAGGTAGTCCGCCTTCCAGTCCCTCGCGGCCCTGTTCATAGCGGACCGCCTGAGCACGCCGCAGTAGCTGCAAGTCGAGAGCTCGCGCTCCACAGCGGCGATCTCGTCCATGGTGACTCCGAACATCCCCTTGAAGGAGACGATGATGTGCTCCGCGCCGATCTCCTTGCATTTGGCCGCGACAATCGGCAGGCTGGACTCGCGATATCCCGCGATGCCCTCGTCGACTGTGATCGCGCATATCCCAGTATTGCGCCTCTTGCCAAGGATCTGGCTCACGAGATGGAGCGCGACGGTGCTGTCCTTTCCGCCCGAGACTGCGACCGCGATCCTCTCGCCGCCCCTGAGCTCCAGCTGCTGGCGCAGCTCATGCTTGACTCGCTTCTCAGCGAACGCTGAGAAGTGTTCGCTGCAGAGATGAGCTCCGCTGTACCTTATCAGGGTGATCGCTTTGCGGTTGCACTTGTCGCACTTGGGCACGCTTGCAGGATGCCAGAGCCGCATATTTATTGCTTCTTTGACGGCGGCGGAGAAATGATCCTCCTTCCCAGGGGCCACGTGGCTCTCGGCTCTGGCCAGCAGCGAGCGGAAGATGGAACTATCCGAGACGCCTTCTCCGCTCAGATTTCAGATGGTTGAATCACAGGTTCGCATCCGACCGGCAGAACGCGAGGATGTCCCGACCGTCGTGCTGATCTCCCGGACGTCCGTGACCGATGAGGAGGTCTCAGGGTTCGGCGTGCCCGTCACCGAGTCAAGGGCCGAAGAGGTGGACAGGATACTCTCCTCTTGGATTGGAAATGGCAGAGCGGGCGCCCAGGAGCTGTTGGTTGCGGAGAGGGACGGGCTTGTTGTGGGTTGCGTGAAGATCGAGGAGAGGGGGGACGATCTCGAGCTCGTCGACATCGACGTGCTTCGTCCGATGCAGGGCCAAGGGATAGGGAAGTCTCTCGTCACCTACGTCGAAGAGTTGGCGAGAGAGCGGAGGAAGCGCGCGGTCACATTGGGCACGAGCAGGAACTCGGCAGGAGTCGCGTGGATGTCGTTGCCTTGGTGGACCTCCATCGGCTACTCAGTCACTCATGAGGAAGAGAACGACTGGACCAGGTCAATCGCCCCCGGAGTGCGGGAGATCAGGATGAGGAAGGGAATCTCACACCCTGACTGAAGTCCGGTTCTTCTCAGCTGCTGCACGCATAATCGGACCGATCTTCAGGAATGTCCTGGCCCTTGGGTCCCTCGGGACCTCCCCATTGTTCTACCGTCTTTCCTCCTCAATGGTTCTCAATGGTTCCTTCCGAGACGGGAGTCAGACTCCTCTCAGCGCCTCTAGGTTGCGACGGTGAAGAACCCACAGAAATATGAGAATCCCAACAATGATCAGCGCGATTCCAGGAACCGCGATCTCCCATTGGTAAATCACTCCTTCCGAGGACGAAAACACTATGTTACCCGCGAGATAGACGAGGAACAGACCGACTGCGACCAGGAGTGTCGATGCGAGCAGTCCAATGGTTCTTGCAGGACCAGACATGGGAAGAGCATTGTCTTTCCACCCTTTGGGCTTTGCCGAGACGAGGTGTTCTTCTATCTACTACGCTCACATCCTTGCACTTCTGGCCACCCCTAGATAGTTATTTGTAAGGATAGCGCATTCGAGAAACGAGGGCAGAATGCAGGACGTCTGGGTGGAGAAGTACAGGCCCAAGAAGCTCTCTGAGGTAATCGGCCAAAAGGCGATTGTCGAGAGGCTCTCGGCCTACACGAGAACCAGGAGCATGCCTCACATGCTCTTCGCAGGTCCTGCAGGCTCCGGAAAGACGACCTGCGCGATTGCTCTTGCCCGCGAGCTGTTCGGTGAACACTGGCGGGACAGCCTGATCGAGCTCAACGCATCTGACGAGAGGGGAATCGACATCGTCCGCGGGAAGATCAAGGACTTCGCCCGCGCGGCGTCGATCGGCGGGACCGACTTCAAGGTAATATTCCTGGACGAGGCGGACTCGCTCACGGCCGATGCCCAGGCAGCCCTGAGAAGGACGATGGAGCGGTACACCCAGACCTGCAGGTTCATCCTCTCGTGCAACTACTCATCAAAGATCATCGAGCCGATCCAGTCGAGGTGCGCTGTGTTCAGGTTCCGGCCGCTCAGCGAGGACGACGTGAAGACCTATCTGAAGAACATCGCGAGCCAAGAGCATGTGCATGTCACCGACGACGGGCTCGATGCGATTTGCGAGCTGGCCGCAGGTGACCTCCGGAAGGCGACCAACATCCTGCAGGTCGCATCTTCCCTCGGCAAGAAAGTCGACCAGGATGTCGTGTTCGAGTCCACTGAGAGCATCCGCCCCTCCGAGATACAGGAACTTCTGAAGACCGCGCTCAGCGGTAACTTCACCGCCGCCCGCTCCAGGCTCGACGGGATCATCATAAGGCACGGGCTCTCGGGGGAGGACATCGTCCAGGGGATCCACAGGGCCGTCTTCGACCTGCCCGTGAGCGAGGACGCGAAGATCGTCCTCATCGACCGGGTCGGCGAGGCTGAGTTCCGCATGGTATCGGGCTCGAGCGACAGGATACAGCTCGAGGCCCTGCTGGCTCATTTCGCCAACGAAGGCCGGAAGATGAAGTAGGCACCCGGAGGAGCAAGTGCACAAATGTTATATACGGTTTCGAGGCTTGGGGCGCCAGAGGACCCAAGATGGCTAGATTCCCCGAGGCAGAGGCCCGGAACCTCGTGAAGAAGGTCTGCATGAACTGCAATGCCAGGAACGCCATACGCGCGACCAGATGCAGGAAGTGCGGGTACCACGGCCTGAGGATCAAGACGAGAGAGACGAAGAAAGCGTGATCGGCCACACCCGGTTCGTTTTGTCATTCCGAAGTTGCCTGCCTGCTGCAGGCTGACACTTCACCTAATAGAAAAAGACGGGTGGAGGGGACTCCACCGCAGTTGGGCATCACCCTTTGGTCACACCTCTCCTCTTCCTTCAAAAGAGCGTGTCTGCCAAAATGGCGATAGGGAATTCAGTCGCGTGATTATAACCCTTTTGCCCACATTAGAGCATTGGCTCGCACTTAGGCAATGGAATTCTTAGGATTGAAAGCATTTGCGTGAATAGGATATGTTTATTTACATTTTGCCAAATTCATGTAGTCGAAATGTGGAAATTTCTCCGGAACGAGATGTTGGTCATCCTCGCGCTCGCCGAGGACGCGAACAGGACGGACGCTGAGATCGCGGACATATACGACCTGAAGAAGGGCACCGTGTCGTCAGTGAGGAGAAGGCTGTTCGACGCGGGCGCCATCAACTTCGCCTATGTGCCGACGTTCAACATGCTCGGATGCGAGATGCTCGCGTTCCATTATGGTTCGACAGATCCTGCGACCCGACCCGACGTCAAGGCCAGCAACTACCTGGAGTTCTGCAATCGAGCCCCGCAGGTCTACTTCGGCATGATAGGCGGGAACTCCGTCGCGCTCTTCACGGCACTCAGGAACGCCACTGAGCTGGAGTCGTTCATGCTCTCCCACAATAGGTTCTTCCTCGGTACCAGGCGGCCGTCCAAGGCAAGGCTGAACACCGTCGTCTTCCCATACTCGCTCTCGAGGGGGAAGTACGTGCCACACTTCGCCAACATCGTCTACGACTACTTCGAACTCGACGTCCCCCAGCCCAAGACCACGCCTCCGTTTCAATCCTCAAAGGAGCCCGTCGACCTCTCGAAGACGGAGAAGGCCGTGCTCGTGGACATGGTGGCGAACCCGACGAACACGGATCGCGAGATCGCGGAGTCCGTGAAGCTGTCCAGGCAGGCGGTGACGAGGATCCGCAACAGGCTGACGGACGACGGGATGCTCACCAGGATCTGCGTGCCGAGGCTCTACCGATGGGGGTTCGAGATATGTGCAATCGCGCACCCGAAGTTCAGCCTCGATGTCCCCTGGGAGAAGCGTCTCCGGACCGAGCCGAAGGCCGCCGTCGAAACGTCGTTCTACTCCGTCTCGAAGGCCGATGAAGCGGTCTCATGCTACATGGTGCCCAAGTTCACCCAGTACTCGGAGCGGCTCGAGAGCATCCTTGGATGGTACCACAAGGCGAAGGCCTTCGACGATGAGCTGGAAGTGACTCTGTTCTCCCTCGAGCGCACGAGCGAGCTGCGCAACTTCGACTTCGCTCCGGCGGTCCGCCACATCTTGGGCGCGGACTCGCGTCCGCAGTAGGCGCTCCGTTGGGCCAACCTGTAAATAGAATCCGGATGATATTGCACCCGGTGATCGCATCAGAGTCACAGCATATGTGGCCAGCAGGTGGGTCAAGGCCGCATTCCTGGCCATAATCGGCATCGTGATACTCTACTTCTCGGCCGGGCTCGTGGACGACCTCAGGCAGGTCGTCCAGCAGCACTCGAACTTCAACCTCACGTACACTTGGAGCCTTCTGACGATCCTGCTCTGGATACTCGTCGCCTGGCTGTTCATCGACGCGGCTTTGACCGTCGCCCTGAGCTTCTCGGAGCACAGGTACACATTGTACGATGTGATGGTGAGGCTCCAGAAGATCGAGAAGAGGCTCGGCGTCCAGGAGCCAAGGTCGACCGGCCGGGGGTCGCGGACGGAGGCTGACGCCGAGGAGGTCGTGGAGGAGCCTGATGAGAACGAGGTGCCTCCTCCCCCGGTCGAATGAGATCGCCCGCTACGCGGCCTTCTCCTTCTTCTCCTTGCCTTCCTTCTTCTGCGCCCTCTCGAGCTTCTTCGGGCAGCTCATGTTCAGGCAGAGCGTCCACTTCCCCCTGTTCGCGTTGAGCACATCGACCAGCGGGGCGCCGCACGCTTCGCAGGCCTGGTCCTTTGCGATAATCTTCCCCTGCTGCGGCAGAGGGTACATGACCTTGCAGTTCGGGTAGTTCGAGCATCCCGCGAACCTCTTGCCCTTCCTCGATTGGACGATCCTGACATCGCCTCCGCAGGACGGGCACTTGCCCAGGTGCCTCTCCTTGAGGGCCCCCGGGCATTTCGGGTCTATGCAGACGACTGTGGGGGCCTGCCCTCTGGCCACGGTCTTGATCTTCGGGGCGCCGCAGACCTCGCAGACCTGGTTCGTCGCCAGCACCAGGAGGCCCTGGGGGAGCGGGTACGTGTTCTTGCATTCCGGGTAGTTCGAGCATCCGGCGAACGAGCCGGTCCTCCCGCGGATCTGCATCATGTGGCCCGTCCTGCACTTCGGGCACTGGCCGAGCGCGTGCTGCTCGCGGAGCGCCTTCTTTATCGCGTCCCCGACGTCGACCTTGTGCTTCTCCAGGACCTCCATGATGTCGTCCAGCATCGCCTGGCTCTCCTCCACGACCTCCGCCTGCTCGAGCTCGCCGTTCGCGATCATGTCCATGTCGCGCTCGAGGTGCGAGGTCATCTTGACGTTCGTGATGTCGTTCGCGTACTGCTCGAGTGCCGTGACCACCGCCGTGCCGCTCTCCGTCGGCTCGATGATCCTCGACACCTTCACGAACCTCCTGTCGAACAGCTTCTGGATGGTCTCGTGCCTGGTGCTCTTCGTGCCCAGCCCGAGGTCCTCCATCTTCTTGACTAGCGTGCCCTGGGAGTATCTCTCGGGCGGGGCCGTCTTCTTCTCTGAGTTGTGGATCCTGAGGACGTCGGCCTCGTCGCCGACATTCAGGGCCGGAAGGGTGACCTCCTTGGCCCGGTAGTACGGATAGTACTTCCTCCATCCGGGGGAGATGATGTTGTATCCCTCGCTCTCGAACTGCTCCCCGCCGATGTCGAGATCGACCTTGGTGGTCCTCGACACGCACGATGGTGCGAGCGTCGCGAGGAACCTCCTGGTCACGAGCTCGTAGACATCCCAGCTGTGCCCCTTGAGCTCGCCCTTCTTGGCCGCCTCCACGGGGTGTATCGGCGGGTGGTCTGTCGTGCTCCTCTTTCCCCTCGACGGCCTGAGGCTCTCCTGTTGCAGGATCTCTTCAGCCTCGGCGGCGAACTCCGATTTCCTCAGCTTCTCCAGGATCGACCTCAGGCTGAGCGACGGCGGATACACCGTGTTGTCGGTCCTCGGGTATGAGATGTATCCCGCGGTGTACAGGTCCTCCGCGACCTTCATGGCCTGCGACGCCGTGAGGCCGATCTTGTTCGCCTCCATGAGATAGATGGTCGTGCTGAACGGTACCGGAGGGTACTCGTCGTTCTGCTCCTCCTTCGCGTCCTTTACGATGGCCTTCTTCGCAAGCTTCGCCTTCGCCGCAGCGGATTGCGCCTCCTCCTTGACGGTGAACCGGCCGTGCATGTGCGACGCGCTGAAGCCGGTGTCCTTCATCAGGTCCGCGCTGACGAGCCAATAGGGCGTCGGCTGGAATGACTTGATCTCCCTGTCTCTGTCGACTATCAGGGCCAGAGTCGGGCTCTGGACCCTGCCCACAGAGAGGAAGTCCTTCCCCAGCTGGCCCGAGGCCAATGAGATGAATCTGGTGAGCGCGGCCCCCCAGGCGAGGTCGATGAGCTGCCTGGTCTCCGCGGACGCCGCGAGCTTGTAGTCCAGCTCCGTTAGCTCCGAGAACGCCCGCTCGATCTCTCCCTTGGTCAGCGCGCTGAACCTCGCCCTTCGGACCGTCTTCTTCACTTTCGCCTCCTCGAGCGCTTCCGCGCCTATGAGTTCCCCTTCGCGGTCGAAGTCCGTCGCGACGATGACCTCGTCCGCCCAGGTCGATAGGTCGACAAGGGCGTTCATGATCTTCTTCGCCGTCGGGTCGACCTTCTTCACAGGCTTGACATGGACGAGGTCCTTGGGCGGGATCGCGTCCCAGTTCCTCTGGTACTGCTCAGGGTAGTCGAGCTCGATGATGTGTCCTCTGAGGCCGAGGACCGCGTGCTCGTCGCCGCCCTTGTCGAAGAAGAACGTCTGGACACCGGCTACCGAGCGGCCCTTCTGAGTGAAGTCGGACAGTATGAGTGCGATCCTCCGCGCGGCGAGATTTTTCTCGGAGACTATTAGCCGGCGCATTCAGGGTTGGATGATTGCCTGCTTATTTAATGTTGATGGGGAGGCGCGGCGAGCTGGCCAGATCGAAGATCTGGCCGAGGCGGAGGTCCTTCGGCTCACCACATCCTCTTCCGGAGGTCGAGCATCTCGTTCCTCCGTCTGCCGAGCCCAAGGAGGACCACGGGAAGCTCCATCTCCTTCTCGATGAACCTGATGTACCTCCTCATGTCCTCGGGGAGGGCGCCGAACCCCTTCGAGAGGATCCTCTTCATCCCTTCGTTGTCGATCTCTTCCCAGCCGTCCAGCGTCCTGTACCTGGGCTCGCACTTGTCCAAAAGCCTCAGGTCCGCGGGAATCGTCCTCATCTTCTTCCCGTCGAGCGAATAGTGAGTGCACACCTTGAGCTCGTCGAACCCTCCGAGGACATCGATCTTCGTTAGCGCGATCCCGGTGAACCCGCTGAGTCTGCTCGTGTAGCCAGTCACTACAAGGTCGAGCCATCCGCACCTTCTCGGCCGTCCAGTCGTCGTCCCGAACTCCCCTCCCTTCTCCGCTATCTTCCTGCCCGTCTCGTCCGAGATCTCCGTCGGGAAGGGGCCGGCGCCGACCCTCGTCGTGTAAGCCTTCACGACGCCGAACACTTCGTCGAGCCAGAGCGGGGACACTCCGGAGCCTGATGCTGCGTTCCCAGACACCGTCTGGGACGATGTCACGAACGGGTACGTCCCGTGGTCGATGTCCAGCATCGAGCCCTGGGCCCCCTCGAACAGAACCCTCTTCTTCGCCTCGAGCGCCTTCTCGACTATCGCCCCGGTGTCAGCCACGTACATCGAGAGCCTTCTGCCGTACTCGCAGTACTCCTTCAGGATGGCGGCCTGGTCCAGCTTCGTCGGGTCGCCGTACGCGTCCAGCATGAGCTGCTTGAGCGGGACAAGGAACTTGAGCTTCTCGGTGAGCGCGTCCTCGTCGACGAGGTCGCACATCCTCACTCCCAGCCGCGAGGCCTTGTCCGAGTAGGCCGGTCCTATGCCCCTTCCCGTCGTGCCGACCCTCGCGCCCTTCCTCATCCTCTCCTCGGCCCCGTCCAGGAGCCTGTGGTATGGCATGATGACGTTCGCCCGGTCGCTTATCCTCAGGTTCTTGGCGCTGATACCCCTGGACTCCAGCTTGTCAATCTCCTGGAGCAGTACTCCAGGGTCGATCACGACCCCGTTCCCTATCACCGCGAGCTTGCCGGGCCTGAGGATGCCGGACGGAAGGTGGTGCAGCGCGAACAGCTCCTCCCCGATCTTGACGCTGTGGCCGGCGTTGTTCCCGCCCTGGAACCTCACGACCATGGCCGCTTCCTCGGCCAGGAAATCGACGATCTTCCCCTTGCCCTCATCTCCCCACTGAGAGCCGATGACGACCAGTGCAGGCATCTTCTCGCGGAGAGCATCCCCAGCTCCCGTATTAAAACATTCGAGTGTGACGGATTCTCAGGATTTCCTAGGGAATTTCTTGTATGCGTCGATGAGCCGTCTCCTGCTCATGTCCGTCTTGAACCCCTTCGGGTCGAAATGCGTCCTCGAGGCCGTCGCGCCCTTTTTCCTCAGGAACTCCACGAAGTCCGCGAGCTTCGGCGGGGACACCTTGGTCCTCCGGGCGAGCTCGTCCATCGAGTAGAACAGCGCCGGCGTTGCGGCCTCCTCCATCCATGTCCCGAGGTACTTGCCGCTCCTGTTCGCCGTTCCGAGGTCGCCCGTGGCCCTCATCCGCTTGAGCAGGTCCTTCGAGAACAGCGGGCCGGTCCAGAGCGGGCCCGCGTCCTTGTCCGTCGACCTCGAGTCTGAGATCTCCCTGTCGAGAGTCTTGCCGTCGAAGCTGGCATAGCCCATCTTCCGTACGAGCGCGTCCGCCCTCGCGGCCCCGTTCCTCACCTGCAGGTAGCACCGGAAGTAGTGATCCGCATGGTAGCACAGCAACGGCTGGGCCGCGCGGTCGTGGGCTGCCGCCTGGCGCATGATGAATCCGACCAGTATCCTCAGGCCGGTCTCATGAGCGAACGGGGACCTCTGGGAGAGCGCGCCGTACCTCCTGAGGCATGTCTTCGGATAGACCCCGTAGAGGGGCGCGGTGTCCGTGGCTGTCACCGCTATGATCCCGTTGTTCTTGCAGCCCTGGACGGCCGGGTCGATGAAATCGATGGGCGTCCCGAACGGGTCGATGTCGATGTAGTCGAACTTCTCGTCCGCGAGGAGGCTCCTCAGGTCCCTGCACTCGATCCTCACATGGCCGAGGCTGTTCTGCTCCGCGTTCTGCTTCATCAGGACCGCAGCCGCGAGGTTGCTGTCGTTCAGGACGAAGTCTGCCTTCACGCCGCACTCGTTCGCGAGCCTCAGGCCCCGCGCGCCGGAGGCGGCCAGCCCGTCCAGGATCTTCTGGCCCTCCCTGAAGACTGCCCTGCCGACCATGACGGAGATGTCCCTGCCGAACTCCATCTGCCTGTTGTAGAACACCTCTCGCGAGCGGCTGCCGGGGCCGCTCGTGTTGTAGTTGCCCGGGACGATCAGTTCCGTGGTGCCCTCACGGACAAGCGCGAGGTTCGACGTGCTCAAACGTACTCGCCCTTCATCAGTTTGATGATCTTGTAAGGCAGGAGGTTCCTGTTGATGGGCGTGACCTCGAGTATCCGGACATCGTCCCTCCTGCGGATGTCCTGGAGGAGAGGGTTCCTGGACTTCTTGTGCAGGGTGAGGATGATCGGCTTGTCGACGTCCATCGCGTCCTTGACCGCCTTGACGAACTTCTCGGACTCGACCTCCATCTTGCCGACCTCGTCGATCACGATTACATCGGCGTTCTTGCTCGCGTCCAGGAGCGCCTCGACGCCGACCGTGTCCAGGCTCTCCAGGTTGACGCCGAACTTGCCGACGTAGAACTTCGACTCGGTCTCTATGTGCGCGAACACGGCCTTCCGCTTGGTCCTCCAATCCATGACGTAGAACCCGACGCGCTTCCCGTTCTCGACGATGGGCTCCGTGACCATCCCGCCGACGACGAGGCTCTCCTCTTCTAGCATCTCGATGACCTTGACGAGGGCCTGCGTCTTGCCCGCGCCCGGAAGTCCTGTGATGCCTACCTTTATCCCCCTCGTCATAGTATCACCGGGCCGCCAGACAAACGGCACCTGTATGGTTTTTCATATATATGATGCATCTCATATAATCCTCATCCGCGCGTCCCGTCCAGGTTCCTCTCATCGCGCCGGGACCTTCGATGTCTCCTCGATGAACATGAGAGGGTAGTTCATCTTCTCAATGTACCTCATCGACGCCTTCACCCTGGCGGTCCTGTACCTCACGGTCATCCGGACGTCGAGCATCTCGCCCGTCAGGGAGACGTAGTCGTACTGCCCGCGCTTCTTCCGCAGCATCGACCGGTCGATCTTGACAGTCACCTTCTCGACGAACGGCTGGACGCCGCAGCCCGCCTCGATGGCCTTCTCGAGGGTCCTGACATTGTCCGCGCTCAGGGGGACCCCGACGAACTGGTGGTAGATGGTGCCCATCTTCACTCCGGCCTCGAAGGCCGCGCGCTCGGCGTCGGAGCATCGGAAGTAGCTGTCAGCTGTGGTTTCCCTTGACCCTCTCATACATCGGCCCCCCTAAAACGTAGACGATCGTGAATGCCAGTGCGATGGCCGTGGCGGTACGTGAGAACGCTCTATATAAGGGTTGGTCGCCGACCAAGGCCAGGCCAGCTATGAACGGAAGCACGGCCATCAGCACGGCGAGCACGCTCGCGCCCGCCATCCAACCGTGGATCTTGGGATAGGATATCTCGGAGGCCATGAGGAAGCTCGCCGCGAACCCCACGCCCAGCACCATCCACATCGACTTCTCGACCGCGAAGTAGTACTTAGGGTCCTCGGCACCAGCGGTGGAGCCGAACAGCAGCGCGACAAGAACGATGAACAATGCCGCCACGGGCGCCGGCATGCCGACGAAGTAGTTCAGCTGGTATCCGCTCGCGCTGAACCTCGCGAGCCTGAAAAGGCCGGTCGCGAGAACGGCGACGGAGCACGCGAGCACGACCGCGCTCTCGAGCTGGGTGCTCCCGGAGTCGTGGAACTCGGCGTAGATGAGCAGCGCGGGCGCGAACGCGAACGATATCGAGTCGGAGATCGAGTCGAGGACCTGGCCCATCGAGTGCTTGCTGCCGAACTTGCGTGCGATGGTTCCGTCCAAGCCGTCCATCATCATCGAGAGGAACAGGAGGCCCGTCGCCGAGAGGAACTTGCGGTCGAGTATGTAGGTTATCGCGATGAACCCCAGCACGCCGTTCGCGAGCGTGAACAAGTCTCCCCAGGAGATCCTATTCCAGGCCGCCATTCCGGTCCTCCGCGATCCTTGTGATCCCGCCCTTGAGCCTGTCGCCCTTCTTGACGAGGATCCTCAGGCTCTCAGGGGGCAGGTAGATGTCGACCCTGGAACCGAACCTTATTAGGCTCATCCTGTCCCCCTTCGCGAGCTTCTGACCGACATCGATGTAGGGGACGATTCTCCTGGCAATCGCGCCCGTCATCTCGACTATGGACACCTCCCCGTGCCGGGTCATCAGCGAGATCTCCAGCCGCTCATTGTGCTCCGTGCTCCTCGAGAACGCCGGGGAGTGCTTCCCGTGGGCCCGCTCCTTCCTGGTGACGGTCCCGTCGGCCGGGGCGCGAGTGACATGGACGTTCCTCAGGGCCAGATAGGTCGACACGAGCCCCTTCTGCTCGTCTATCTCGCGAACCCTCCCGTCCGCTGGGGCGACTATCCCATCGCCTATAGTCCGCCTGGGATCCCTGAACACGAAGACGAAGAACAGCGCGAGGCCCGTGAACCCCGCGGCCGCATACAGCGTGAACGGGAGTGCGACGAGCGCGCCAGCAGCGCTCATGCCAACGAACATCCGGCCTCCCTTTGCAATCATCCGCCGCACCTTCGGCTCCCTTGGATCTGCCCGGATTCCGGGCTCATCTCAGCAGCAACTTCGCGTCGACCACCACTGCGCCCTTCTCCTTCACGAAAACAGGGTTGAGGTCCATCTCCGCGATCTTGTCCATGTACTTCTCTCCGAGCGCCGACACCTTCATCATTACGTTGATAATCGCGTCGCGGTCGACCTTGATCTTCCTGTAGCCCTCGAGTATGGGCGCGGCCTTGATCTCCCTCAGCATCTCCTCCGCGTCCTCCTTCTTGATGGGCACGACCCTGAAGGTCACGTCCTTGTAGATCTCCGTGTAGATGCCCCCCAGGCCGAACATGATGGTGAGCCCGAAGGTCGGGTCGTTTATCAGGCCCACGATGACCTCCGCCCTCCTGTCCTGGTGCGACTCCACCAGGATGGATTCGCTCGGGAACCTCTCCCTCAGCTTCGAGAACTCGTGCTCGAGCTGGTCCCTTGCGACGTCCAGGATGACCCCACCGACATCCGTCTTGTGGAGGATGTTCGGAGAGCACACCTTCAGGACGACCGGAAACTTCAGCTTCTTCTGGTCGATGTCCTCGACCTTAGTTACGACCTGGAAGTCGGTGGTGGGTATCCCCGCCTCGCGCATAAGCTCCTTGACCTCGTTCTCTGCGAGGGACTTCCTGCCTTCCTTCAGCACGGATTCGATTATCATTGTCAAGGCCACCGACTGCCAAACGCCGTCGCCATCTTTAACCCTTGCTCCTCTTCTCTACGGCCTCGCTGGCCAGCTTCGCGCCCAGCTTCAGGGCCGACCGGTTGAGGTCGTGGGTCGGCTTCGGGACGGACTCGAGAAGCGCCCTCTCCAAGGACTCAAGGCTGACGATGTCCGATATCTCACGGAAGGCGCCCAGCATCACAACGTTCGCGACGATCCTCGTGCCCACGGTTTCCTCGGCTGCGGTCGTGGCTGAGATGTGGTACACGTCCCCCTTGGGCCTGTCGAAGACTAGGTCGGGGTCGATGATGATCTTGGTGTCCGGCTTCCTCTCCTGGATGTACTTCGCGTAGGCCTGCTGGGACATTATCACGAGATAGTCCGGGACCTCGACGAACGGATAGAGCATCTCGGCGTCCGATATCTTGACATCGCACTTCGAGTGGCCGCCCCTGGCCGATGGCCCGTACGACTGCGTCTGGATCGCGCTCTTCCGGACCTCCTTTCCGTCCCCGCCCACTCTGCGGTCGTAGAGCGCCGCCGCCCTGGCGAGCACTATGCCCATGAGGATGACCCCTTGGCCGCCGAATCCAGAGAACCTGACCTGGCTATCCATGCTTAGACACCCCGATCAGCTCCTCATAGCATTCCCTGTTCCTGTCGACGAACTCGCCGACGGTGATCTTCCCCTCGAGGTTGAGGTCGACATGGTCCACCGCGTTCGCCTTCGCCTTGTCCCTCCGGATGGAGCTCTCCCTCATCCATTCGAGCATCTGGGTCGGGTCGGCCATCCTGTTCCTGCGGCCGAAGTTCGTCGGGCACTGGGCGACGACCTCGACGAACGTGAACCCCTTCTTCTGGAGCGCTGCCTTGATCGACTTGGTGAGCTCGTGCACGTGCCTTGTGGTCCATCGGGCCACGTAGTTCGCTCCTGCCGCGACGGCGATCTCAGCGAGGTCGAAGGGGTACTCCTTGTTCCCGCGGGGCGTGGTGGTCGAGAGGAACTCGTGAGGGGTGGTTATGGACGCCTGGCCGCCGGTCATGCCGTAGATGTTGTTGTTTATGCAGATGACCGTCATGTCGACGTTGCGCCTGCACCCGTTGATGAAGTGGTTGCCGCCAATGGCCCCGAGGTCCCCGTCACCCGTGAAGACGACCACCTTGAGCTCCGGCTTCGCGAGCTTCAGCCCGGTCGCGAACGCGATCGCCCTGCCATGGGTCGTGTGCAGCGCGTCGGAATTGATGTAGAGCGGTATCCTGGACGAGCATCCGATCCCGCCAACGAACGCCGTCTTATCGAGCTCAAGCCCGAGCTCGTTGAAAGCCCTGTAGAAGCAGTTCATGACGGCGCCGTTCCCGCACCCTGGACAGAACACATGGGGCCATCTGTCCTTCCTGTAGAAGTCGAAGATCTCCATCAGATCACCCCCATCTCTCTCAGCTTGTGCCTGAACTCGCTCGGGGTCGGCGGGTCCCCGCCGATCTTTGAGAGCAGCTCGACCTTCTTGCAGCCGTTCTCCAGGGCGACCCTCTTGATCTCAGAGTACATCATGCCCAGGTTCATCTCGCTCACGAGTATACGGTCGCAGTTCCTCGCGACCTCGGCGATTGGCTCCTCGGGGAACGGCCAGAGGCTCTTGAGCCTGAGCAGCCCGACCTTGTCGTCGCTGGCCGCGACCTCCTTGGCCCCGAGCGCGGCCGAGCCGTACGACACTATCATCGTCTTGGACCCCGGGCACATGAGCTCCCACTTGTTGATGTCCTTCCGGTTCCTCAGGACCTTCTCCGACAGGCGTTTCACGAGTTCCTGGTGGACCTTGACGTCCTCCGGCTCGATCCAGGAATTGTCCGTATGGGTCATGCCTGTGACCATCGTCCTGTGGCCCTTTCCGAAGACAGGGAATGGTCGGACAAGCTCGTCGGGGACGTCGTACGCCTCGTCGGACCTCCGGATTCCCTTCTCCTTCCTGCCGATGATGTCCAGCTTGTCAGGGATGGTGAGCAGGCCCCTCATGTGGCCCACCTCCGCGTCCGAGAGCAGGAACGCCGGCACGCGGTACTTCTCGGAATAGTTGAACGCCGCGACAGTGAGGTCGAACATCTCCTGCACTGAGGCCGGCGCGAAAGCGATTACCTGGTAGTCCCCGTGGGAGCCGTACCTGGTCTGCATCACATCGCCCTGCGATGCGCGCGTGGGCTGTCCGGTGGATGGCCCGCCGCGCATCACGTCGACGATGACTATCGGGGTCTCGGACATCGCGGCGTACCCGATGGCCTCCTGCATCAGGGAGAATCCTGGACCAGAGGTCGCGGTCATGGACTTCACGCCTCCCCACGAGGCCCCTATGACCGCGGATATGCAGGCGATTTCGTCCTCCATCTGGAGGAACACGCCCTCCTTGCCGTCGAGTTTCGCCGCAAGCCCTTCGGCAATCTCGGTCGACGGTGTTATGGGGTATCCTGCGAAGAACCGCACGCCCGAGGCCAGTGCACCCTGCACGCACGCCTCGTTCCCCTGAAGGAAGAACTCTCCCGGAGCGACCTTCATTTCTTCTTCTCCTCCTCGGTCTCCTCGTGCCACGAGATCGCCTGGTCGGGACAGCTCAGTATGCAGAGCTCGCACAGCAGCTTGCCCTCGCGGTTGTGGTTGTAGCACTTCTCCGCCGCGCTGACGACTGCCGTGAAGTACCCGGTCTCGCCGATGCCGCTGCCCTTCGAATAGCACTTCTTGGGACAGATGTAGACGCAGATGTTGCACGCCTTGCAGAACTTCGGGTCGATGACCGGCTTCATCTACACACTTTCGATGCCATCGAGAGGTCGATATTTAAATCTATTTGAAGTAAAGAAATTCGTCTAGCGTCTCCTGGATTGTCCATTTCACGGACCGCTGTGTCGTCATTCGACACGCGGACGGCGAATCCTGCGGACACATTGCCAAGAGTTTAGTCGAAAGGATTAATACGGAATCGTCGTTAACTCGGCGCACGAGAACTTGAACGCCCTCCAGGAGAAGATCCTCAAGCTGAAGTCTGAGAAGCACGCGATATTCCTCGTGCACAACTATCAGCGCAAGGAGATACAGGAGCTGGCCGACTTCCTGGGAGACTCCTACGGGTTGTCCGTGCAGGCCAGCAAGACCGACGCGAAGGTGATAGTCTTCTGCGGGGTCGATTTCATGGCGGAGTCGGCCAAGATACTCAACCCTGAGAAGACCGTGCTGCACCCGAACCCCAAGGCGAGATGCCCGATGGCCGCGATGGTCGACGTCAAGTCCCTCAAGGAGCTGAAGGCGGAGCATCCTGGCGCTCCCGTCGTGTCGTACGTGAACACTACCGCGGACGTCAAGGCGGAGAGCGACATCTGCTGCACGTCCGCGAACGCGGTCAAGATAGTCCAGTCGCTGCCCGACAAGAAGATCATATTCGTCCCCGACACGAACCTGGGGCTATATGTCCAGAGGTTCGTGAAGGACAAGGAGATCGTGCTCTGGCCAGGGTTCTGCCCTACCCACGTGAACATCAAGGTGGAGGACCTCAAGGAGCTCAAGAGGAAGCATCCTGACGCCGAGGTCCTGGTGCACCCCGAGTGCACGCCCGACGTGATCGATTTCGCCGACCACGCATATTCCACAGAAGGCATCATCAAGCATGTCGTGTCGTCCCCGAAGAAGGAGTTCATCATCGGGACGGAGTCCAACATGCTCCACAGGCTCAGGAAGGAGGCCCCTGGCAAGGAGTTCTACGCGGTCGAGCACGCGACCTGCCCGAACATGAGAGAGATCACGCTCGAGGACGTGTACAACTCACTTCTGAAGATGCAGTACAAGGTCGAGCTCTCGGCCGACATCATCAAGAGGGCCAGGCTGCCGCTCGAGCGGATGATCGCGGCCGGCCGGTGATTCCGAGCGGCGTCCGTCATTTCAGGAGGTCCATCGCCGGGCCCACGAGGAAGTACGCTCCGAAGACCATCATGAGCGCTCCGCAGATCCCGAAGATCGCCTCGTGGACGAGCGGGGTCCAGAGATGCTTCGTCCTGAACACGACAACCGAGGTCAGCGTGTACCACCCGAGATCGCAGCTCCAGTGGACCAGTGCGAACACCACCACGATCATCGGGCCGAAGAACTGGGCGTTCAGGACGAGCACCGCGCCTATCGTGGCCCACCAGAGGAGGAAGTATGGGTTGCCCGCCGTCGTGAGCGCGCCCGCGGTCACCGGCCCGTACGAAATGAGGTCATGCTCGGGGTCCGCGGACATCTTCCTCGATCGTATCATGGACGCCCCCAGATAGAGCAGGAGCGTGCCCCCGACCAGTCCGATTCCAAGCTTCACGAAGCTGTTCTCGAAAACATAGTCGAGGCTGACGATTATCAGGGCCATGAGCGGAAATTCGACCAGGCCGTGGCCGATGGCTATCTTGACCCCGGCTGTCTCGTCCTTGTACCCCTTGGCGACCGCGGCCGCGAAGACCGGGCCCGGGGTCATCACGCCCGACAGCGAGATGACGACCGTCGATGCGAAGAACACCCAGATGTCGGTGAACTCGACCACGGAAAGATAACCGGAGGGCGTCTATTTAACCAGTGCTCTTCGTCTCATTGGCAAGCGTATCAAATAGCCGTATTGAGATAACACGGAATCGTGATGACAAGAGGGTCAGCTGAGGTCCTCCGGGATCCGTGATGAGCCCTATGAGTGCTGAATCGGCCTCGGATTGTCAGGGAGGGTGAACATGTCGCGCCCAGCGGCCTCTGGACTCCCTCCCCGCCCATTGGGCGTCATCCTGCTCGCGCTGCTGCAAATCTGGCACGGCCTATGGTACATCGTTCTCTCGCTCGTCTTCCTTGCCGTGTCCGCCGCGACCTCGACCTTGAGCGGCGCGATCAGCGCCCTCGCCACATTGATCGCGCTCGTGTTCTTCGTCCTCGGCATATACGCACTCTTGCTCGCGAGGGGATATGTAAAGGGCTATGAGCGGGCCAGGCGACGCGGGATCGGCGTCGCCCTCTTCGCGATTTTCCTGGTCGCGGTGGAGATCGTGATCACGAAGCTCCAGGTCTTCCTGCCCGACTCGCCCTTCTGGACGGTCGTGGGCAACATCATCATAATATGGTACCTGAGACGCGATGCGACCAGGCGATACTTCACGGCCAGGACCGCCGCGAGGAGATAGGAAGGGCAGTGTCAGCTGTATATGCTGACGAGATAGTCGATGAACTTGCTCAGGGGCATCCCGTCGTTCCAGCGCATGATGAGGTTGCCCTCCTTGGATGGGCATATCTTCGGGAGCCTCTGGTATACCACCCTGAGCCTGCCGTTGATGGGCCCGACATCGAGGGTGAACACCCTCCACGCGTCGCCTCTCTGCCTCTTGTACCGGAAGGCGTAGATCGGCATCAGTCCGACCCTCCTGCAGTCGTCCATCATCTCCTGGGCCTGGACCGCCAGCTTCTCGCTCCTGCTGAATCTCAGGACGTCGTTGACTGAGCTCTTGACCTCGATCGGCAGCGACAGGTCGGACCGGATCGCGACGAGGTCCACGCCGAGCGACCCAGCGCCCCTCACGACCATGAATGGCCTGTCGCGGATCCTGTAGTATCCCTCGCGCTCGTCGTCGTCGCAGGTCTTCGTCACGCGGGCGAGCATGTCCTCGTCGGCCTTGAGGATCCCCTTGAGCTCGCGCTCAAAAATGCGTCCCATCGCCTTCGGCCAGGATATTGACGGCAACCGTTAAATCATTTTTCACTGCAGTCAGAGACTGCAAAAAGGCCTATGTCGTCCTTCAGCGCAGTCGAGGGGATCTGCCTGAAGAACCTGGCCTCGTCGACTCCCGTGGCCTTGTCTGGCTGGCATGAGCAGTCGTCCGTTTCCGCCGCGAACACGAAGTGAAGCCTCTTGATCGAGACGTTGGAGTAGTGCCAAACGACATCGTAGATCCCCGCGAGCTCGAGGCTCTTGATCGCCAAGCCGCACTGCTCTGACCCTATCCTCTTCACAGACTTCTGGATGTCCTCGTTCGGCCCTATCCTGTCGGAGGGGAAGACCCAGTCAGCCGACCCGCGCCTGCGCACGAGCGCTGTCCCGTCCTCGCCCCGGATGAGGACCAAAGCCTGACCTTTGCAGGGCGAGTAGTCCAGGTCGGCCCTCTTCTCGCCCATCTCGAAGGCGATGTTCCGCACCTCGAACCTGGGCGTGGTTATCGCCAGCTGGTCGATCTCGTCCGCCGTCGGCAGCTCGATCAGCATGTGCTTCGGAGGCTTCCTCACGGGATGAGCCTTGACCTGTCTCTGGGGTATAGGACGGCCTCCCTGACGTTCGGCAGGTCCAGCATCTTCTGGACATATCTCTCGACCCCGAACCCGAACCCTCCGTGCGGCGGCATGCCGAACCTGAACGCCTTCAGATAGAACTCGAACGAGTCGAGGTTGAGGTTGTTCTCCCTCATCTGCTCGGTGAGCACGTCGTACCTGTGCTCCCTCTGTCCCCCCGAGACGATCTCCTGTCCGCGGTAGTCGAGGTCGAAGTACCCCGTGGTCTCAGGGTCCTCATCGTACCTCTTGGCGTAGAAAGTGCCTCTCTTCAGGGATGTCGGGAACTCGGTGATGAAATAAAGTTCGGACCTCTTCTCGCGCTTCATGACGTCTCCGAGGGCCTTCTCGCCCTCCGTCCCGAGGTCGTCCCCCGGCCTGATCTTGAGGCCTTCCCCGCACACCATCTCCACCGCTTCCTTGTACTTCACGCGCGGGAACGGTGCTGCGGGCAGATCGACAGTGACGCCCAGCTTCTCTAGCTCGGCCCTCGCGTGCTCGCGCACGTGCTGGAGGCTGGCCATGACTATCCCCTCCGCGACGGCCATCACATCCTCTGACGATCGAATGAATGCGAGTTCGACGTCGAGGGACATGAACTCGGCGATGTGCCTGATGGTGTCCGATGCCTCTGCCCGGTACGCGGGCGCGATCTCGAAGATCCTGTCAAGGCCGCTCGCCATCAGGTTCTGTTTGTACAGCTGAGGGCTCTGGGCCAGGAACGCGCTCCTGTCGAAGTACTTGATGGGGAACAGGGTGGAGCCGCCCTCAGCTCCTGCGGCGACTATCTTCGGTGTGCTGACTTCCACGAACCCCTCCGAGGTCAGGTAGTTCCTGATGCCCGTGAGAGTCTTCGCCTTCACCTGGAAGATCGCCTTGACCTCGTCCTTCCTGAGGTCCATGAACCGGTTGTTGAGCCTCGTGTCGAGGTCCGCGCCCACCTTGTCAATGACGCCGAGCGGGAGCGGGGCCTCCGCCTTGCTCAGGATGTCGATCTTCTCCGGTATGATCTCGAAGCCCGCCCTCGCCTCTTTGCTCTCCTTCACTGTTCCGGAGACGAGGACCACGGACTCGCGCGGAATGCCGGCTGCGAGATCGAACAGCTCCTTGCTCCGTTTCTTCAGGAGCGTCACCTGGATGACGCCGGACCGGTCTCTCAGCTGGAGGAATGATATCCCCCCTAGGTTCCTCAGGTCCTGGACCCAGCCTCCCACCGTCAGCTGCTTGCCGTAGTGCTCAGGGCCGATCTCGTTGGAGTAAGTGACGTGCTGCCATGAAGGCAAGTGATCATCACCTTTCTTGCGTAACCTAGTGGAGGCTCTTAACGGTTTTCGTGCGCGGTCGCTCCATTCGCGGGCCGAGCGGGGCGCCTGACCGAAGGCCAAGCGTGAAATAAGCTGCACACCATCCATGACCCAATGGACTTGATCATCCTTGTCTACGTCCTGCTCATGATCGCCTTCGCGAAGGCGGTCGGGGAGCTCGTGACAAGGGTGAGCCAGCCTGCGATAGTCGGCGAGCTCCTTGCGGGCATAGTCCTGGGGCCGTTCCTGCTGGGCGCTGTCTTCTCCGGGCTCTCGGACATGTACACGACCGCGTCCGAGCCCGGGAAGTTCATCTCCGACCTGGGAGACCTCGGGATGCTCTTCCTGATGCTGTATTCCGGGCTCCAGTTCTCCCCGGGCGCCCTGCGCAGCTCCTCCAGGCTCGGCGGGAGCATAGCCGTCGTGGGCATGGTGCTCCCGATGGTGCTCGGCTATTTCGCAGGCGTGCTCCTCGGGATGAGCGGCCTGCCTCTAGCGTTCCTCTCGCTCGCGGTGTCCGTCACGGCACTTCCGGTCACCCTCAGGATGCTCGTGGACCTGGAGGTGATGAGGACAGAGACCGCTGGCACGATAACCAGCGCCGCGCTCATCACCGACGCCGCCCTGATGCTCGGCCTGAGCCTCATCCTGGGAAGCACGACCGGGCCCATGACTCCCCTGGAGGCGACCGTGCTCTCCGGCGGCTTCATCATGTTCTTCGTCCTAGCGGTCGCGGTGGGCAGGTACGTCGTGCCCCATGTCTACCAGCTCTTGAAGTGGATGCGCACGGGGGAGGCCGCGTTCGCGGTCGCCATCGGGTTCGCGATCGCATTCGCCATACTCGCCGAGAGGCTCGGGCTGCCGACGGTCATAGGCGCGTTCATAGCAGGCCTGTTGCTCAGACAGGCGGGGAAGGGGCTGAAGGCCTGGGACAGGGTCGAGGACATCTTATCCGGGGTGACCATGGGGTTCCTCGCGCCGATATTCTTCGTGCTCATCGGGTTCACCGTGGACTTCAAGATCGTCATGAACGCATTGCCGATGCTCGCCGTCGTCACGCTCGTCGCCATCGTCGGGAAGATCGCGGGGTCGTACGTCCCGGGAAGGGCGTTCGGGCTGAAGGACAGGGAGGCAATGGCCGTCGGCTCGATGATGATGGCCAAGGGCGCCATGGAGCTGGTGTTCGCGAGGATTGCGCTCGAGCAGGGCATCATCGACGATAAGCTGTTCTCCGTGCTGGTGCTGATGGCTTTCGTCTCGACCATGCTCGCGCCAATCATGTTCAAGTTCTTCTTCAACCGTGCTGTCGGGCGCGGGGAAATCAAGCGATCCGCAGAGCCCGCGGTCGACCTCGGGGACGCTGACCTGGCCTAGGCCGCTCCCGCGCGCTCCCGCCTCCGGGGGAGGCCTGTCTGGTTCGCGATGACGATGCCCAGCACGATGATGACCCCGCAGAGGACGGTCCAACTCTGCACGCCCTCGCTCCTCAGGATCCAAGCGAAGACGGATGCGAAGACGGGCATGAGGTAGATGAGGAACGCCATCCTCGAGACGTCCTGCTTCTCGAGCGAGCGGAGGTAGAGCACCGACGACAGTCCGGCGCACAGGACCCCCAGCACGACGAGGTTCGCAATCGAATTCGATGTGTAGACGGCCTCGGAGCCGGACTCGAGCGGGACGGCCGCGCCCAGCATGAGAGTCCCGAGCGCCACGCCCAGGCCGATTATCAGCATGGGCGGGTTCCTCTCGAGCATCCTCTTCGCCGCCACCCATGCCAGCCCGTAGGAGGCCGCCGATACGAGGATCAGCACGTTGTCCACGAACTCCTGGTTGTCGAGGGATATCCCCCCGCTCGCGACCAGGAGGATCGTGCCGGTCATCGCAATCAGGGTGCCGACCGCCTTGGCCCTCGTCAGCTCCTCCTTGAGGAGCAGGATCGCGAATGCGAGCGTCATCACCGGCCCGGACGACTGTATGACGGACGCGATGGAGGATGTCCCGTGCTGGAGCCCGATGTTCTGAGCCACGTTCGGGAGCGCGACGTACAGGAACCCGAGGGCGAGGAGCATCTTCCACTCCTTCGCGATGGTGGACCTCATCTCCGCGGCCGAGTGCCGTAGCAGGACCGCGACCATCAGGACCGCCGATGCGAGGACGAACCTGACGAATCCGAGCATTATCGGGGAGAAGTCCTCCAGACCGGTCTGGATGAGCGGGAATGCGAGGCCCCAGAGCACGACCGCTCCGAGCGCAGACGCGGAATCCAGCCAGAACCGCCTATCTTCTGCCATGAGCGGAGGGCGAATGCACTCAGGGATTTTAGTCTGTCTGTCCGGGACGCAGGTCCTAGCCCGAGGCTCAGCGGTCAATCCGCGCGGGGTTCCTTGGGCTTGCCCTTGCTCAAGAGCTCGAGCCGCCGGCCCTCGTCGTACAAGCAACGGACGGCCTTGGCCGCACGCATGGCGGAGGCGTAGACGGGTATGTTCTTGACCCTAAGCTCCTGGACGACCTCGTCTATCTCGGGGCCTCCCACCCAGCACGCCACGATAGGCTTCTTCAGGTTGCGCTTCTCCTCGACGAGCTTGATGACAGCTCCCACGTACTCCCTGGGCCTGGCTATGCCGGCATGGACGCAGGTCATTATGAGGGAGTCCACGTTCGGGTCCGAGAGCATGATGCTCCCGGTCGCGTGATACCTATGAAACCTAGCGTCGCCGGTCACATCGAGCGGGTTCCTCGCGGTGGTTATCGGAGGCAGCTGGGGCTTCAGGGCCTCTATGGTCCTCTTCGTGAGGTTCGGCACCTTGAGGCCGATGGATTCGCACCAGTCAGCCACCATGATGCCGGCGCCTCCGCCGTTGGATATGATTCCCACCCTGTTCCCGGGCGCCGGCGGCTGGTATGCGAGCGCCCTCGCGAAGTCGAAGAGCTCTATGACATCATAGGCCCTCTGGATGTGCACCTGCTTGAACGCGGAGTCGTAGACGGCGTCCGAGCCGCTCAGCGAACCGGTGTGCGTGGACGCCGCCGCCGAGCCCGCTGGCGTCCTGCCAGCCTTGATCGCCACGATCGGCTTCCTGCAGCGGCGTGCGGAGTCCAGGAACTTCTTGCCGTCCTTGATGCCCTCGATGTACATCGCGATGACCTTCGTGGCATCGTCCTGGTCCAGGTAGTCGATGATGTCCGCGTCGTCGACATCGGCCTTGTTCCCGATGCTGATCACCCTCGAGAGCCCGATGTACTCCCCGTTCGCGTAGTAGATCATGCCTATGCAGAGCGCGCCGCTCTGGCTAATGAGCGCAATCTCCCCCGGCCTGGGCATGCCGAACACGAAAGCCGCGTCGAGGTTGTCGATCGGGTCCTTGTACCCCAGCGTGTTCGGCCCGATCAGTCTGATGCCGCCCTTCCGGGCGATCTGAAGGACCTCGTCCTCCAGCTCCTTCCCCTTCTCGCCTATCTCGCCGAATCCCGATGATATCACGATCGCGCCCTTGACCTTCTTCTTGGCGCACTCGGTCATGACCTTGGGCACGAACTCGGCCGGCACGGCGATGATCGCGAGGTCGATGTCCTCCTTGACCGCGAGGACGCTTGGCTGCGTCTTGAGCCCTATGATCTGCGGGGTCTCGGGGTTTATCGGGATCACCTTTCCCGTGTAACCGTTCACGAGAATGTTCTGGAGTATCTCGTATCCGACCTTCATCGGGTTCCTGGAAGCGCCGATCACCGCGATGGTCTTCGGCGAGAAAATCGGTCTTAGGTCCTCAACGGCGCCCATCGGTCAATCACTAGCGGACGCAAGAGAGGTGTAGGCTCAATTAAGTCTTTCCGACGCACTAGTGCCGGTGTCACGCCGGTGGCCTCGCACGCGGACGCCTGCTTTCGGTTCGACCGCCCCGGACTCCCGGCCTATGAGATAGGACCATCTGGACGCGCTAGTGGACTTGCTGGAGGCTCCGTGCGAACCCCAGGAACGGTTAATATACGATGAATATCTTATCCATCGAAGCCGCGCTGGGCGAACGCATTCCCACGGGGGAAATTGAGATGCCAGAAAAGATAACCGTGTCGCTGATAAAGGCCGATGTCGGATCGATCGCGGGACACTCGAGACCGCACCCCAAGATGATGGAGGTGGCATCGGACACTTTGAGAAAGGCCGTACGGGACGGTCTGCTGATCGACTACTACGTCACCAGATGCGGGGACGACATACAGCTTCTGATGACACACAGGGAGGGCGAGAACAACAGACAGGTGCACGAGCTCGCATGGAACGCCTTCATGGCCGCGTCCAAGGAGGCGAAGAAGATGCACCTGTACGCCGCCGGCCAGGACCTGCTCTCAGACGCGTTCTCCGGGAACGTGAGGGGCCAAGGCCCGGGTGCCGCCGAGATGGAGTTCGAGGAGCGCCCGACAGAGCCGATGCTGGTCTTCATGGCGGACAAGTGCGGCCCTGCCGCGTACTCGTTACCCATATCCAAGATCTTCATGGACCCGTTCACGACGACCGGGCTCGTGATCGACCCGCGGGCGCACCTCGGGTACGACCTCGAGATAGTCGACGTCGTAGACCACAAGAAGGTCCTCATGAGCTCCCCGGCCGAGCTGTACGACATCCTCGCGCTCATAGGCGACACGACCAGGTACGCGGTCAAGAGGGTCATCCACAGGACGCTCGGGATATCCGCTGTCGTGTCGACCGAGAAGCTGAACATCCTGGCAGGGAAGTACGTTGGGAAGGACGACCCCGTGATGCTCGTAAGATGCCAGTCCGGCTTCCCGGCCGTCGGGGAGGTCCTGCAGCCGTTCGCGTTCCCGCAGCTGGTCGCTGGCTGGATGCGCGGGTCCCACTACGGCGCATGGTACCCCTGCGGGGTCGACGATTCCGATCCTTCGTACTTCGACGGCCCGCCGAGGGTGTGCTCGCTCGGCATCCAGATCAATGGCGGCAAGATACAGGGCGCTGAGCCACCGGGCGGCAAGCCGGGCGACCACAAGCCGGTCGACTACTTCTCGGGCAAGGAGTGGGACCACGTCAGGGACAAGGCGATGAGGATCTCCATCTACATGCGCGGGCACGGCCCGTTCATGCCGGGCATCGTCTCTCCAGAGGACCTCGAGTACACGACGAGGCCGGAGATCCTGAAGAAGCTCGAGCCCAGGATGAAGCCTCTCGAATGAGGGCGTTGCCGTGAGCATCCGCATGCCCGCCATCGTGATCAACTTCAAGACCTATCTGGAGGCCAGCGGGAGCGCCGCCCTCGAGCTCGCGAAGCTGTGCGACCATGTCTCGTCAGAGACCGGCGCGTCGATCGTCGTCGCGCCCCCGATGCTGGACCTCGCGGCGGTCGCTTCGGCCGTCGGCATACCGGTGTTCGCCCAGCATATCGACAGCGTCACGTCGGGCAGCACGACGGGCCATGTCACGATCGAGAACGCGAAGGCCTCGGGGGCCAAGGGGACGCTTGTGAACCATTCGGAGCACAGGATCAGGATCGCGGAGATCCATGAGATCATCGACCGCGCCCGTCCGCTCGGGCTGTCGACGATAGTGTGCACGAACAACCTCGCGGTCAGCAAGGCGTGCGCCGCCATGGACCCGGACTTCGTCGCGATCGAGCCTCCAGAGCTGATAGGCGGCGAGGTGTCCGTCACGACGGCCAACCCGAGGATAGTCTCGGACACCGTCCAGTCGATCCGGAAGATCAGCGGCAGCGTTGGAGTGCTCTGCGGAGCCGGCGTGAAGAACGGCCGCGACGTGGCTGCCGCGCTCGCGCTCGGCACGGACGGGGTGCTCTTGGCGAGCGGGGTCGTGAAGGCCAAGGATCGGCGCGCGACCCTCATGGACCTCGTGTCGGGGCTGGGATAGCCGAAGACTACCTGTAAGCAAGTTGTTCTTGACCGGGGGCCCGGCATACACTCCCGATGCGGCGTGAACACATCCAGGCGGTGTCGTCGGCCTTGCTTCTAACCTTCGTTGTGTTCATCCCGCATCACGTCGACGACACCGCCATCGCCCCGAAGTCGGCCTCACTGGTCTCGTCTCCAGGCCTGCTGATCTCCGAGTTTTACCCCCGCGGGTTCTGCGACGACGAATACATCGTTCTGTCGAACCAGTGCGGGACCGCTATCGACCTGAAGGGCTGGAACCTGACGGACGGCGAAGGAGTGCTCAGTTTCGCCTCCGACGTATGGCTCACGGACGGGGAGTCCTTCTCCATCTCATGGAACCAGAGCTCGTTCTGGCAGGCGTATGGGAGACTGCCGGAGGTATCCATGGACTCGACGGAAGCCGCGAGCGTCATCCGTTCGTCCGGCAGCTTCAGGCTGGGGGATTCCGGAGACTCGATGGCCCTCAGCTCCCCCCAGGGGCGCCTGGTCGACGCAGTGATCTACGGGTCCACGAGCGAGACCTCCCAAGGATGGTCGGGCGACCCGATGCCGGCGCTCAAGCAGGGCGAGGTCGCCAAGAGGGTCAGCTCCGCGGGGGCGCTGCTCGACACCGACTCCATGCTTGACTGGATGCCGTTTCGAGAGTTCAGGTACGGCTATACGGACCTCCAGAGCGGCAGCATCGACATCGCGGCCGGGAACATCACGACCTTCGTAAGCCCCGACAATTCGCAGGACATCGTGCTGTCAGGGATAGGGCATGCCAGCAAGAGCATCAGCGCATGCTCGTACGAGTTCTCCTCGGCGCCGGTCACAAAGGCACTCATCGAGGCGAGGCAGCGCGGGACGGCGGTCCGGCTGCTCGTCGACGGCTCGCCCTCAGGGGGCATGTCCGAGGGCGAGCTCGCATGCCTTTCCGTCCTCTCGCGGTCCGGGATCGATGTCCGCGCCGTCAAGGGGAACACATCGTCTGGGGTGGTCCAGCACACCGGCGCTCTCCACGCGAAGTACATCGTCATCGACTCGCTCGTCACGATCGTCATGTCAGAGAACCTCGTCGAGCAGGGCATGCCGACCGACAGGGTCTTCGGCAACCGCGGCTGGGGTGTCGAGATCCGGGACTCAAGGGCCGCGAGGCTCGTCCTGGACGTGTTTGAGGCAGACTCAAGGCTCTCCAGGAGGGACGTCGTCCTTTGGCCCAACTGCCCACTGTTCAACGGCTCTGCGGAGCTGCCCAAGGCCCCGGACCAGAACCACACGCAGGAACTGTTCGAGCCGCTGGTGAATTCAGAGCCTGCGCGCATCACTCTCTGTCTCTCCCCGGACATCTCGGTCCAGCGGCCGTATCTCGCGCCGCTGATCGAATGCTCCCGCAGGTTCGTCGGCGAGCAGTTCCAGGCCGACCTCTGGTGGAAGGAGAGATGGAACAACGAATCGATTGTCAGCCCACTCGTCTCGGCCCTGGAGTCATCGCTCAGGGCCGGCGGGAGCGCGAGGCTGCTGCTCGACTCCTCGTGGTACAACGTTCCAGGGAACGGCGCGGTCGCCGACAGTCTCAGGGAGAACACGACGTTCGCCGGGATGGACGGCGAGTTCGCGCTCCTCAATCCCGCCAGCCCTATCACCGCCCTGCACAACAAGGGCGCCGTGATCGACGGGAGAACGACATTGATATCGAGCAACAACTGGGTCTTCGCATCGTTTGCCAGGAACCGCGAGCTGGGCGTCCTGGTGTACTCCGTCGAGGTCGCAGACTACTTCACCACGGTCTTCGAATCTGACTGGAACCCGGACAGGACACCTCCCGTCGCGGACGCGGGGGAGGATATCGAGATGGCCGCGGGCGAGACCGTCATGATCACCTCTGGGCGGTCGTTCGACGACCGCGTGATATCCTCAGTCGCATGGGACACGGACGGCGACGGGTTCGCGGAGTCCTGGAACCGGTCGATCGACTACACGGCGAGCGTCCCCGGAGACCATCGGATCGTGCTCACCGTGGAAGATTCGTGGGGGAACGCCGCGACCGACGAAATCATCGTGAGCGTGATTGTCCCGGATGGCCCTGGGCGAGCAGGCCATGGCGGGCTCGTCGGCCTGGAATGGCTCGCTCCGATCGTCCTCGCCGCAGCATACGTCGCATTCAGGAGACGGCGGCCTGCCGGGGAGGCGCCTTCGCGGAAGCTTAATCATCGACCTAAGGCGTGACGCCCCCGCGATGATCGTCACCCGCCCGTTCGCCCCTCCAGACATACCTGAGGTCATCCGGATCGTCGAGGACTCGCTCAGGGAGAATTATCCTCCTTCCCTGTATCTCACGGTCCACAATCTGTGGAGGGAGGGCTTCATCGTGCTGATCCAGGACGGCAAGATGGCGGGTTTCGTCGCGGCCGTCCCAAACGGAAACAACGTTGCCAGGGTCCTCATGCTGGCCGTCCTGCGCCCGTACAGGAACCGGTCGTTCGGGAAGCGCCTCATGAACGAGCTCTTCTCGAGCTGTCGCGCGAAGGGTTTGGACACGGTCATCCTCGAGGTCCGGAAGAGCAACAGGGTGGCCATCGCGTTCTACGAGCGCCTGGGCTTCACGGTCTACGGGGAGATGAAGAAGTTCTACAGCAACGGTGAGGACGCCTACAAGATGATGCGCGTGCTCGAGACCTGAACGGGCGCCTACTGATAGCCCCTCTTGTCGTCGTAAACGTGATAGTTCCAGTACTGGTATGGCGAGGACTCCTTCTCGGAGGTGCTCATGTCGGAGGAGATGGCGCCCATGTAGCTGCCGTACCTGTCCTTGATCTGCTCCTCGACCGGCCTCGCCCTCTTCAGCGCCTCCTTGATGTGCGCTGGCTCGATCAGTCTCGCCTGCTCGAGCACCGCGATGTCGCCCGCGGCCCGGATGAGCCCTCCGAGCTCCCTCAGCCTGAGGGTGAGCGACTTGTCCCTGTTGTCCACGAATTTGGCCCTTCTGCGCGCCTCGTCGATCAGCATCATGATGGAGTCCCTGGACGCGTGCGGTATCTTCGCGTCCATCGTGATCTCCTGAGCCACGAACTGCGCGAGCCTGGACCTGTTCTCCTCGGTGTCGGGCATGACGGTCTCCACGAGCACCTCGTACCCTCCGCCGTTTATCCTCGACCTGAGGGGCGAGAGTATGTGCGGCAGGTCCTGGATGTTGCACGCGCCGACGAATATGAAGTCGCATGGGACATTGTCCACCCTCACGCTCGCGCCCGCGCTCTGCGGGTTCCTCCCCGCTATCGGGAACCGCTTCTCCTGCATCGCCGTGAGCATGAACCTCTGGAGATGGCCAAGGTGCGGGAGCTCGTCTATGAAGAGGACGCCCTGGTGGGCGCTGTGGATCGCGCCCGCGACGACCCTGTCGTAGGGCTGGGTGCCCAGCTGCGGGTGGCCCCCGTACGGGTCGTGCCTCACGTCCCCGAGCAGCTCGACCTCGCTTGCCCCGGTTGCCAGGACAAACGGGTTGCGCGTGATCGGCACTATGACCTTCTTCGGGCTCTCCTTCTCCAGCTCGCGCCTCTTCTCGAGGGCCTGCTGGTCGAGGACCTTGATCATCTCGCCTGCGCGCTCGAAGACGACGACCTCCTCCTTGCCGAACCTCTTCCTCGTGGTCGTGACGCGCTCTCTCCCGACCATCTGGCCCATGGTGACCTCCATGAGCCCTCCCAGGAGGTCCCCGAACGGGTTGTTCGCGGTGGACTTCACCTGTGCCACCTTCGCCCTCGAGCACTTAGGGCAGAACCCTTCCTTGGGCGACGAGTATGTCCCGCAGTTCGAGCACCTGTAGCCCAGGCGCTCAGCGACGCTCACAGGGGCCTCCTTGGGGTCGATGTACTCCCCCTCGGCGTACCCCTTCGACTCGAGCTCCTTCTCGACCTCGTCGATGGACCTGACCTCGACTAGCGGGCGCTCCGGGTTCTCAGGGTTGTGGACGACCCTGATCTCCTCCGTCGGGCGGGCAAGGTGCAGCGAGAGCGCCTGTGCGATCATCGACTTGCCAGTGCCGGGAGGGCCCACGAGCAGGAAATGCCTCCTCTGGGACGCCGCGATCCTCGCCAGCCTGACGGCTTCCTCTTGGCCTATGACCCTTTCAAGGGGGTCCGTCGGGACCTTGATGTCCTCTGAGGATTCGATGTCTTCCAGCAGACTAGCTGTCTTCTCGGGAGTCATGAAGTTCAACGGTGCTCAGCTGAGGTCTTCCTTCGTCAAGACCTCGACATTTGTCGGGAGCTTGGCGATGTTGCCCAACTTAACACCGACGACCGCGCTGATATTCTTTTCCACAGCGAGGTCGAGTATCCTCTGGGTGATGATCCCGTCGAGCACGACCGCGGTCACGACCTCGGTCGTCTCCTTGAGCGTGTCTGCGAGCAGGCTAACATGGACTTCCTTGATGACGTTCCCGGCCTCGCCCATCAGCTTCGCCTTCGACGTGTTGCTCAGCTCTTCAAGGACTCCCTTGTACCTGAACTGGTCCGGGTTCAGCCTCTTCCCGGGCTTCTCCTCGACTGGCCTCGGCCTGGGCTGCTCCCTGTGCTTCCCACGGTCGTCCTCGTGCCTGTGCCTGTCCTGGCGGTCGTCCTCGCGTCTTACCATTTTTTCTCCATTCTTTGTCTGGCCGCCCTGGAGGTTGAGCATTTCTGCGAACTGGTCTCCCGGGACCTTGTTCCTCAGGCACTTCACGATCTGCTTCTGCGTGAGCTCCTCGACCTCTTGGCCTGCAGGAGCCCTCGAGATGAAGTCTATCTCTGCGACCTGAAGCAGCTCCCTCAGTATGAGCTCTCCGCCCCTGTCGCCGTCCACGAACGCCGTGACGACCTTCTCCTTCGCGAGGTCGATGATCGTCTGCGGGACGTTCGTCCCCTCGACCGCGATCACGTTCTTGATGCCGTACTTCAGGAGGTTGATCACATCGGACCGGCCCTCGAGGATTATGATGGCGTCTGAGTCGTCGATGTTCGGGCCCGCCGGCAGCCTCTCCTTTCCGTAGTGGACGACCTCCTCGATCTGCACGGACTGCCTCACGGAGTCCTCCAGGTCCAGCCCGCTCGTCTTCGAGGCCTTCAGCATCTCGTTCAGGAGCTTCTTCGCCCTCTCGATTATCTTGTTGCGCTTGGATATCCTGACATCCTCGATCTTCTCTACGGAGATCCTGGCCTTGCACGGCCCGACCCTGTCGATCGTCTCGAGGGACGATGCCAGGATTGCGGTCTCCACCTGGTCGAGGCTCGAGGGCACATACACCACTCCCTCGGACTTACCCTTGGTGGCTCCGACCTCCACCTCGATCCTCCCGATCCTTCCGCTCTTCTGAAGGTCCCTGAGGTCGAGCTCGTCGCCCAAAAGCCCTTCCGTCTGCCCGAAGATGGCGCCTACGATATCTGGTTTCTCGACTATTCCGTCCGTCGCTAGCCTTGCCTGTATCAAGTATTTCGTTGTACTTGGATCTATGTCCATCGTACCTACCTCTCTTCGAAAAACAGCGTTGCCAACTCCCTGCCGCTCCTTCGGCCGAATCGCCCTGCAGTGCCGGGCGCGTTCTGCCAGCGGCCGTTGACAGACATCTATTCAATGGAGACCTGGAGGCGCTCGACGAGCGGGGCCAGGGCCCCGAAGACACTCATTTGATACTTGGGATGATATGTCAGATTGAGATTTGATGCGCTGTTCTTCGGAACTATTATCGCGCCACTGATTAAATACTTTTCGATACGCCCTATAAAATTCGAGAACGAGCCGGCCAGTATGTCGGAGCCGGCTGTCCGGCCGCCCTGTCAGCCCCCGGAGACCACGGCAACCAGTTTGACCTCGTCCCCGTCCTCCAGCACCTCGTCGAGTGGAATCGGTGCCCGGTCCTTGACCGCAATCCATGCGTCCGGGAAGAGTTTGAGGGACCTGATTAGGCCCTCGACGGTCGTGCCCTCTTCGACCTCGACCGTCTCCGTCCTCTTCCTGGTGGGAAGCATTTGGACCTTGATCCTCATGTGATTCGCGGGGACGGTTATCAAATGGTTTGGGATAACTCTTTGCCAAGCAGACGGCGCGCCGTCCGCCGGGCTGCATCATGGACCCATGAGTGCGGCCTTCGGGGCCTCTAGTGTCGCCTTAGCACGATGAACAGCGCCAATGCTACCAGGGCCGCCTCTGAAGAGCCGATGACGAGCCAGATCACAGAATCCGGGATCGGGTTGCTGGATGCTTGGGTTCCTAACACGGCGATCGTGACGGTGTCGTTATCCGACCTCGCCTCCGCATCCATCACGGTAAGGGTTATGACATACCTGCCTGGCGTGACGAAATGGAACATCGGCTTCTGGCCAAACATGAGCTCCCACGTTCCATTGTAACGGAACTTCCAGATGTAACCCATATCTGCAATGTCACCAACGCTCCCCGAGCCGTTGAACCGGAACCACGTTCCGGAAGAGATAGTCTCGTCAGCTCCCGCCTCGGCCATCGGCAACCTGCCTCCAGGGCCAGTCACCTGGACTGTGAGTGAGTCCGACCCCAACGGATTCATCCACTCGTCCTTGATTGTCAGAATGACAACATAGGTTCCAGTCTTGTTGAACGTATAATTGGCGACCATTCCGGACAGAATGACGGGAGAATCGACCACCAACATCCACTCGCAGTACGCTGTCGGCACGTAGACATCCGATGCCGAGCCGTTGAACGTCACCGCCTCCCCGACTGCCACCGTCTGGTTGGGACCCGCTTCGATCAAGCCGGGCCATGGCATGCTCTCGACGTACACACACATCTGGTCGGAGGCGTTCAGTCCGCCTGAATCGGTCACGGTCAGGCTGACGACGTATGATCCGATGGTGCTGAAGACATAGCACGCCGTGCACCCCCAGAGTCTGACGGGAGTCCCGCAGTCCTCAAAGGTCCAGAGGTAGTCGATGATGCCGACATCATCCGAGGACATCGAGCCATCAAACACGATCGACTGGCCAACGGCAGTGCGACTGTCAGGCCCGGCTTCAACGATCGGAGGGGAGTTGGGGCCGGTCGATGGCAATACGGTAATCGTGACGGAAGTCGTGTTGGACGATCCCCAACAGTTCCGGACTGTCAGCCAAACAACGTAGGTCCCCGTCTTGTTGAACATCTCGATGACAATCATGCCGAAGACATCTCTTGTCTCGTTGCTGACAATGTAGGACCATTCCCAAGATATGACGAAATACTCATCTGTCGAGGCCGATGCGTCAAGGGTGACCTTGTTCCCCACGATGACAGTAGTAGGGTTCGCAGAAGCGACTGCCACTGGGGGGGAGTGCTCTGTTGTCTCCTGCGCGACACATCTCGACGGGACCGTGCCAGGGTCTCCTGGGATTCCGGCGATTCCCGGAAGGATGAACGAGGACGCCATCATCAGGGCGAGCGAGGCCCTGATTACCCCAGCTGACTCCATGCCTCCGTCGCCCCCCATCGAGAAACATCATTCGCGCGCCTCCTAAAGAACTTGGTGGACCTGGACGACCGCGAGGGCTCTCCAGCCCGCGTTCCCTGATGTACTGTCAGGCACAGGGTCCGTCCTCTGATCATCGCATCTGACCTGCGATGTGAGTTGATGAAAATGAAATATACTTGGCCCGTAATCCTTGGCCAAACAATCCAGCAGCACTGCCGAGGTAGCTAAGCTCGGTTTAAGGCGGTAGCCTCGAGAGCTACTGGTGCTCGTCACCACGGGAGTTCAAATCTCCCCCTCGGCGCCTCGTCGTTCTCCCGCTCTTATTTGGCAGAGGTTAATTACGGGTCGGAGCATTCAACCTCGTTATAATGGCCCCGAAGAAGATGCTGATGATCGTCTGCGACGGCCTCTCGGACAGGCAGGTCAAGCAGTTCGACATGAAGACCCCGCTCCAGGCGGCCCGGAAGCCTGCCATGGACGCGCTAGCTAGGCACGGGATAAGCGGTCTCATGGACGTCATCGCCCCGGGGGTGATCCCGGGCAGCGACACCGCCCACTTGGCGCTCTTCGGGTACGACCCGTACAAGGTCTACACGGGTCGAGGGCCAATCGAGGCCGCGGGCGCCGGCATCCAGCTGAGGCCCGGCGATGTCGCCTTCAGGTGCAACTTCGCGACCGCGACGAGGGATCTCGTCGTGACGGACAGGCGCGCTGGACGTATCAGGACCGGTACTGCGGACCTCGCGAAGGCGCTCGATGGCATGAGCATTGAGGGCACATCCGTGATGTTCAAGGAGGGCTCCGAGCACAGGGGGGTCCTCGTGCTGCGAGGAGACGGGCTCGACTACAGGGTGACGGATGTCGACCCTCACCAGGACGGCAAGATCCTGGAGTCCAGAGCGATGGTCCCGGAGGCCAAGAAGACAGCCGCCGCCCTGAACGAGTTCGTGAGGAGGTCGTACGGCGTTCTCTCGGGACATCCCGTGAACATCGAGCGGAAGAAGCAGGGCCTGCCTCCGGCGAACATAATCCTCCCGAGGGGCGCGGGGAGCACCAAGGACCTCGAGCCGATGTCCCAGAGATACGGCCTGAAGTGCGCGGCCGTCGCGGGCGTCGGGCTGGTCAAGGGCATCTGCCGGATGGTAGGCATGGACGTTCCGGACATAAAGGGGGCGACCGGCGGGCTCGACACGGACTACAAGGCGAAGGGAGAGGCCGCGATCAAGCTCATCGGGACGAACGACTTCGTTTTCATGAACATCAAGGCTGGGGACATCGCGAGCCATGACGGCGAATTCGGCATGAAGGTGAGCGTGGTCGAGAACATCGACATGATGCTCGGATACGTCCTGAAGGACGCGCCCGAAGACCTCGTGATCGCGCTCACGTGCGACCACTCGACCCCGGTCTCCCTCAAGGACCACAGCGCGGACCCCGTCCCCGTGACCATCTCTGGAGGAGGCGCAAGGGTGGACGGCGTCCGGGAATTCGACGAGGTGTCCGCAGCTTCCGGGGCGCTCGGCAGGATGAGGGGAATGGACCTCATGCCCACATTGATGGGCATCGCGGACCGCGCGAAGAAGTTCGGGGCCTAGACTCGAGTCGACCCTTCAGGCCGCTAGCGACTCGTTTATCATGTCTTCCTGGACATGTCCAATGATCCTTATGTCCGCCTTCTTGACCCCTGAGAGCTCCAGGACCCTGCGCTTGATGTTCATTGCCAAGTGGATGCCCAGCGGGCAGAACGGGGAGGTCGGCCTGAAGGTGAGGCTGACCGTGTCCTTCGAGACCTTGAGCTCGGAGATGAGCCCCATGTCGTAGACGCTCACGTTGCTGTGTGGATCTATTATCTCCTTCAGCGCTGAAATGACCTCTTGTTCGCTCGGCATCTGCAGATCTCCTCTCTCTGTCCCCTCTTGTCCCAAGTGTCATCAAACACAGCTCTTGGTATGAATCTAGCGACTGATTCGGACGGTATCCAAGCCAGCTCTGACCCGGCCCTCATACTCCCTGCCTCTGTTTCTTGAAGTAGTCGAGGACGATCTTCCTCTGGCCCTTCCTGAGTATCTCGGACAGCGTCGAGGGCGAGACGTCGAACATCTTCGCCAGGTCCCTCAGGCTTATCCGCTTCGGGTAGTCGAAGTAGCCCCTCTCGAAGGCCACATGCGTGATCTTGTCCTGCCTGTCCGTGAGGGTCTCCTTGTCGTCGATCTTGGTGAGCTTCACGAGTTCGGTCTCGACCCCCTTGCTCTTCAGGTGGTCGAAGATGCCCTTCAGGACTTCCTTGTCGGACAACACCAGCGTCCACTCGACCTTGCCGTTCCCCTTCGTCTCGGCAGATATCAGGAAGACGTCAGCGTCCGTGAGGATTCTGCAGATCTCGCATCGCGAGGTGGTCACTGAACCGAAGACCTTCCCCTTGTTGGTGGTCGTGGCATCGACGTTGGAGACCAGCGGGTTCTTCTTGATGTCCTTGAGGACCTCTTCCATGACATCCTCAGGGCCGGCGATCTCCACGAGGTCCTTGACGCCTTTCTCGGAGTATGGGATCCGCTCGATGACCTTGATCGTTACAGGATGCTTTTCTGGAATCTCGCTCATCCAATTCTGCGGGATCTTGAGCGAGATTACTGCTTCCATCATATGGATTCGCCCCGGGACGAATTGACCAGTTGCTGAGAAGGGGTATACCGTATATCAATATTGAGGTCTCGGGGTCCCTGCGTTCCCAGACCGCGTGGCACTTTCGCTCTGCCAACGAATCTCCTTATTAATGCAGTCGCAGATGACAATGGCCAAGGATGGAGCTTTCTCAGTTCAGCCGCTCAGCCACGATGCTTGATTCGCCCGCGCTCTTCGACGAGATACTCTCGCTCGAGGACATCTCCAGGACTTCCTCTCGATGCGTGTACTGCAAGGGCTCGAAGATGCTCTGCGGGAAGGAGCGATGCTCGGTCATAGCCAGGTTCTACTCGACCTCCAGGGCCAGGGAGAGGATAGACCGGCTGAGCCTGGACGGCGCCTCTCCTCCCAGCGTGTTCGTGGGGAGGTTCGGGTACCCGAGCGTCTCCGTCGGTCCGATGATCCCCCCGTACCACGGCGACACCTCTCTGATGGATACCCCTGAGCGGTGGGTCGGCCTCGGAATCGACGACATAATCGACTTCAGGTCGAACCTCGTTCGGGGCATGCACAGCGTGGACATCCACGATGTGGACAACTCTAACAAGCTGATCGTCAAGACCAGAGAGCTCGCCCTCGCGAGGAACCCACCTGAGGCCGTGGCCGAGTTCAAGAAGAAGCCCGCAGGCAGGCTGACCGTGGACGACGACGTGCAGCCGTTCGGGCCATCCGCGCCGCTGGTCAAGTTCGACCTTTCGAACTTCAGGTTCGACCAGCGACTGGAGAAGGCCTTTTACGACACCGATCTCAAGGCCAGGGAAGCGCTGGTCTCACTCTACAAGGACGGCTCGCTCCTCTCCCAGATACAACGGGCGTTCAGCGTTGGCGCGTTCGGCGTCGGCAAGAGGAGGAAGTTCGTCCCCACCAGGTGGAGCATAACCGCGGTCGACTCGAACCTCGGGCTCCACCTGCTCGAGACCACGAAGACCTTCCCGACCATCAACGAGTACCGGATCTACGAGGCCAATCATCTGGACAACAGGTGGGCGATTCTGATGATGCCTTCTTCCTGGAGGTACGAGCTGATCGAGGCATGGTACCCGAACACGGCCTGGAACCCTCACAGCGACAGGATTGCCATCATGTCGGACCACGAGTTCTTCGACGGCCGGAAGGACTATGCCAGCATCGGAGGCTGCTACTACGCCGCTCGGCTGGCCGTGAACGAGCTCATGCAGAAGGAGCGCAGGCAGGCCGGAGTGTCGATCCTTCGGGAGGCCCATCCTGGGTACATACTTCCGGTGGGCGTGTGGAACGTCCGCGAGAACGTCCGCGCTGCGCTGAGGACTGAGCCAAGGAGGTTCCTCACGATGAAGGATGCGCTGACCCATGTGTCGACCATCATGGACATCCCCGTCTCGAGATGGATCAGGAACAGCGCCATCCTCAAGGACGCCCTCTATCAGAGGCGCGTGGACGACGCATGGAGCTGAGCTCTTGCCGGTGAGATTGGTAGAGTGCAGCTCAGCGCTGTCGAGGTCTCGCCTTCCAGGCCTCGACTGGGCCCTCAACCCGTATCGAGGCTGTTCCCACGGCTGCGCCTACTGCTATGCCCAAGACGTCACGCGGTTCGACACGAGCGTCCCCTGGGGGCAATCGGTCGAGGTGAAGGTGAACATCGTCCAGAGGCTGAAGAAGGAGCTGGACAAGGGCATCGAGGGGGTCGTCGGCGTAGGCACGGTGACGGACCCATACCAGCCGCTCGAGAGGAAGTACGAGCTGACCAGAGGCTGCCTCACCCTCATGAAGCGGCACGGCGTCCGGGCCAGCATCCTGACGAAGTCCTCACTGGTCCTCAGGGACCTCGATGTCCTCAGGTCGTGGCCGCACGTCGAGGTCGGGATCAGCGTATCGAGCCTGGACGATTCTGTCGCTGGCCTCGTCGAGCCCGGCGCGAGCCCGCCGAGAGATAGGATGGACGCTTTGTCCGAGCTCGGAAGGAACGGGGTGAGCGCGTACCTGATGGTCGCGCCCGTGATCCCCTCGGTCTCGGACGCGGACGAGAGCCTGAGACTCCTCGTGCGTGAGGCGTCCAAGGCGCGGGTGCGCTACGTCATGTGGGACATGTACAACCCCAAGCCGCTCGCGTCCGCTAGGCTGAATGCGCGCCTATCAGCCATTGACGTTCACCCGACCTCGCGCGGTCCCGAGGAGCCCGTCAATCGGGTCAGGAGGACGCTCGAGAAGGCCTGCTCGGCAGAGGGATTGAGGTTGGTCGACGCGTTCTGAGCCGAATGAGATATCCAGATGGCACGAAGATCGAGGACATTGTCCTGCACAATGGTTATATAGAAGTTCTATCATACTCGGCGCAGGTGAAGTGATTCTATGTTGGGAGGCCAACCCGTTATTGTGCTCAAGGAAGGAACGGAATCCACCAAGGGCAAGACCGCTCACGACAACAACATCGCGGCGGCCAAGGCAGTGGCGGATGCCGTGCGCAGCACCCTGGGTCCGAAGGGCATGGACAAGATGCTAGTGGACAGCATGGGCGACATCGTCATCACGAATGACGGCGCAACGATCTTGAAGGAACTGGATATCGAACACCCCGCGGCGAAGATGGTCGTCGAGGTCTCGAAGACGCAGGACAACGAGTGCGGCGACGGCACGACGAGCGCGGTCGTCATCGCCGGCGAGCTGTTGAAGAAGTCCGAGGCGCTGATCGAGCAGAACGTCCATCCGACTGTGATCTCGAACGGATTCCGGCTCGCGGCCAACGAGGCCGTGAAGATCCTGAGGGGCATAGGTATAGAGGTGTCTCCGACCGACAAGAAGTCCCTCCGGCTCATCGCCATGACCGCGATGACTGGGAAGGGCGTCGGCGGGGAGCGCAACTCGCTCTCCGACATCGCTGTCGAGGCCGTGTCCTCGATAGCCGAGAAGGTGGACGGCAAGTGGGTGGCGGACATCGACAACATCCAGGTTGAGAAGAAGCACGGCGGCGCTGTCTCTGACACGAAGCTGATCAAGGGCCTCGTCCTCGACAAGGAGCGCGCTCACCCGAGGATGCCGAGGCTGCTGAAGGGCGCGAAGATCGCGCTGGTCGACTCGGCGCTCGAGATCAAGAAGACCGAGGTCGAGGCGAAGATCCAGATCCGCGACCCGACCCAAATGCAGATGTTCCTGGACGAGGAGGAGAAGGCTCTCAGGACGATGGTCGAGAAGGTCAAGGCATCGGGCGCGAATGTGCTCATCTGCGAGAAGGGCATCGACGACCTGGCGCAGCACTATCTGGCCAAGGAAGGCATCTACGCCGTCAGGCGCGTGAAGAGGTCGGACATGGAGAAGCTCGCGAAGGCTACGGGAGGCAAGATTATTGCCAACCTCGACGACCTGAAGGCTTCCGAGCTCGGAGCCGCCGAGCAGGTCGAGGAGCTCAAGATATCCGACTCCGACATGACCTTCATAACCGGATGCAAGAACCCGAAGGCGGTGTCAATATTGATCAGGGGCGGCACCGAGCATGTCGTCGACGAGGTCGAGAGGGGCCTGCACGACGCGCTCAAGGTGGTCGCGGTCGCAATCGAAGATGGAATCGCAGTGCCGGGCGGAGGCGCGCCCGAGATCGAGGTCGCCCTGAAGCTCAGGGACTATGGTCAGAGCGTCGGCGGCCGGGAGCAGCTGGCAATCGAGGCCTTCGCAGAGGCCCTCGAGGTCATCCCTTGGACACTCGCGGAGAACGCGGGCATGGACTCGATCGACATAATGATCGAGCTCAAGAACGCCCACATGAAGAAGTCCGGGAAGAACGCCGGCGTCGATGTCGAGAACAACAAGGTCTCCGACATGGTGAGCGCGAAGGTCATCGAGCCCCTGAGGGTCAAGACCCAGGCGATCCAGTCGGCGACCGAAGTGGCATCCATGATCCTGAGGATCGACGACGTCATCGCGTCCAAGAGGTCCGCCGCGCCAGAAGGCCCGCCACCCGGAGCAGGCATGGGCGGCATGGGCGGAATGCCCCCGGGCATGATGTGAGGATAATCAAACACCTTGGAGGCCCCGCGCCTCCATTATCGTCCTTTTTTTTCGCACTTTTGTGAAGCTAGCGCACGCTCGTCATCGTCGTGAAAATGCACCATTTGTGGTCGGGCGGCCTTCTAGCTCATCTCTGATCTAGTATCTTGATGAGGTGGAACCCGAACTTCGTCTTGACGGGCCCGACCACATTGCCCTTCTCTCCCTCGAACGCGGCCTTCTCGAACTCCTGGACCATCTGGCCTTTGCCGAACCAACCGAGGTCTCCGCCCTGCTTTCCGGACGGACAATCTGAGTGCTTCTTTGCGAGGTCTGCGAAGCTCACTCCAGCGTTCAACTTCGTGAGCAGATCCTTCGCCTGGTCTTCCGACTTCACAAGAATGTGCGCTGCGTGGACTTGCTTTGGCATATGGCCTCGATAGGTCGCGTACGGGTTAAAATCTTCTGCATGGCGTGTCGTCTCGATTTTTCGTACTTTTTCCGGCGCGCGTCTGCATGTATGGCTGCCTTTCTGGATGTATTCCCAAGTGCCCTTGAACGCTGGATTTCACTAGCGCGGGCGGGTCAAATCTCCTCTTGATCTCGTTGCTCAATGCCCTCGATTCTGCAGTTAAATCCCCCTCAATTCTGCTGTGATTCTGTGCGTTTGATTTGGTCCGATTTTGCACCATAAGTCGGTGATTCCCAAGCGTGTACAGCATAGAGCTATATTCTTTGATGTATTATAGTTTCTAAGATTACTAGGTTGATATGGGCGCTATACATTCGTTCCCACGAGAAGAGACCTGGCAGGATTCCCAGTCTGCGCCCAGACTGAGACTGTGGCTATCGCTCTTGCGTGCAGCCTAATGTGGCCAGTAGGGTCGTCCAGATGTTAACTAGATGGTCTTCAGAGGGCGTTCCAGATCTCATAGAACTGCGGATCTGAGCCTGGTCGCATCTGGGTCGGGGATGACGGAGCGCACGAGAAGCTGAAGGGCACGTATGCGGAGTCTGCCACGTTATAGCATGACAAGGAACCCCACCGTGATATAACTTAGCACGCTGTCGGCTGCTGTCGGACGACATTATCGAATAATGATTCAATAAGTGACTAGGTATCTAATGCGCATAAATTAGTATAGCTAATAAGTATAATGAATGCTGGTGTCTTGCCCCCGTAGGGGGCAAAGTGGGGAAGTAGCTCCTAGGATCGGGGGTTTTGCTGTTTCCTCATGGTGTTTTTCTGGTTTGCAGCTCTTCCGTGATACGAAATGTCATGCTCCTGAACTCGATCCCCTTCTGGTTGGCTCGTTCTATGGGGGCGGAAAAACCGTGACGTCAACAAATAGGGTATTTGTCGCCGTTTTCACGAGGGAAAGCAGGGGGCGGAGGCTGCTGAGGGCATTTTGCAGCGAAAATGCGACATTTTAAATATGCTCAAAACTCATGCTTTTGTCGGACAATCGTCCGAAGCGAAGGGATGGGGAATCTAGCATGCGCAAGTATCTCAAGCAGGATGAGCTAAGGGCCCTGCTCGAGGCTCCGAGACGGATGAGGGACCGTCTCATCATCAAACTTCTCTATGAAACGGGGATGAGGGTGGGCGAGCTCGTCGCCTTGACAATCGGTGACGTGGATCTCGAGGCGAGCGAGATCACGATACAGGAGGCGAAGAGGCACAAGGAGGGCAGGAAGGTCCCCCTTGTCAACAGCTGGACGAAGACGATGTTGCGTGACTACATCGGGACGAGGAAGGTCTGGAAGGACCCGCTTTTCGTCTCGAACAAGAGGATGCCGCTGTCCAGGCGCCAGGTGGAGAGGCTGATCTCCAACTACGGCGCCCAGATCGGCCTGGACAAGGACAAGAGGCACCCGCACGTGCTGCGCCACACGCATGCCGTCTACTCCCTGAAGTCTGGCATCGACCTCAGGACGCTGCAGCAGAACCTCGGCCATTCCAGCATAGAGGTGACCGCCATCTACCTCACCATGGACATCGACGACAGGAAGGAGGAGTACTCCAAGCACCCGCTGCCGTCGACCGAGAACGATTCTGAGGAAGTGGCCGAGCCCAAGGCCGAACACGAGAGCGATGGGCCAGCGGTGGCCTCGAATCACAGCACCTCGTTTGTGATCGGGAGCGGCGTATAGTTTACGGCTATACTATTAAACTAGATAAACTATTTTCATATATTATTATATCAAATAACTAGAACGGCCCTGCCCCGAGGATTTTCGGGGCAGTTGTCCCTCGCGCACGATTAATCTATAATACGGGTCGGGCGATGTTGAAGAAGAATGCAGGAACCGTGGACCGAGAAGTATCGTCCAAGGTCGCTCAGGGATATCATCGGTAATGAGATGGCCGTCCGTGCGATGAGGCGGTGGGCCGAATCCTGGACCTCTGGCATGCCGAGGAGGAAGGCGCTAGTGCTTATGGGGGAGCCCGGTATCGGGAAGACCAGCGCCGCCCTCGCCCTCGCGACCGACATGAGATGGGACCACATCGAGATGAACGCCTCGGACCACAGGAACGCCTCGTCAATCCAGAGCGTCGCAGGCGCCGGCTCGGCGAACCAGACCTTCTCGGACTCGGGCGAGTTCATGTCGACCAGCCGGGGCATGAGGAAGCTGGTGATCCTCGACGAGGCGGACAACCTGTTCGGGAACCAGGACAGGGGAGGCGCGAAGGCCATATCGGAGACGATAAGGGACTCCGGCCAGCCCATCATCCTGATCGTGAACGACTACAACGAGCTCGCGAGGAAGTCCCCCGCCGTGAAGACTCTCGCGGAGAAGGCGGTCTTCTCAAGGCTTTCTGCGGCGGAGGTGATGAGGGTGCTGAAATCCATCCTGGCGAGCGAGGACCTGACCGTCCCTGCGGCGGTCCTGGAGAGGATATCCGCCAACGCGGGCGGCGACCTCAGGGCCGCGATCAACGACCTCCAGATGATCACCGAGGGGAGGACCGATTTCGAGCACGTCGACGCTGACGCGCTCGGCAAGCGCAACCAGGACAAGGAGATGCAGGATGTCTTCAGGGCGATGTTCAGGTCGCAGAGCATCAGGGACGCGCGGGACTCTACTTTCGGCCTGGACATGACCCCGGACGACCTCATCATGTGGATCGAGGAGAGCGCCCCCGCAGAGATCAGGGAGCCAGCCTGCCTGGCCGGAGCGTTCGACTCGATATCGAAGTCGGACGTCTTCCTGGGCCGCACCAGGCAGCTCCAGCATTACGGCCTATGGGCGTACGCGAAGGAACTGATGACGGGCGGGGTCGCGCTCGCCAAGGCGGGAAGCCCGGGCCCGGGGCCTCCGGAGTACAGGTTCCCTGGCCAGTTCATCGTCATGTCGAGGGCGAAGGGCCCGCGCGCGGTCAGAAACGCGGTCGCGGACAAGGTCGCACAGTACACCCACACATCCAGGAGATGCGCTCTTGACTCCACTGTGCCGGTCCTATCGGTGATGGTCAAGAGGGACGACGAGTTGCTCCTCGAGATGGGGAGGACCCTCGATCTGGACGATGCGGACGTCGGGTATCTCTTGGGGGTCGACCCCGACTCGAGCAGGGTCTCGCACGCGATGAACCGCATCAGGGGCGACGCTGCGCGGGCGGAGGATGCTGGCAAGGCCGAGAAGGGTCCTGGCCGGCCGAGGGGAAGGAAGGGACTGACTGAGTTCTGAGAGGGTCGTCGCATTGACTTCGAGAACCGTTGAGCATCTGGAGAAGCAGCAGTACAGGCTCGTGGGGGAGAGCGGGGCGGTCAAGCTCTGCCACTGGATGCGCCAGAAGCTCTTGTACGGGCGCCCGTGCTACAAGGAGGAGTTCTACGGGATCGAATGTCACCGCTGCCTCCAGATGACGCCCTCCGTGAATGTGTGCAACATGAGGTGCCTCTTCTGCTGGCGGTATCACGGGATGACAGGGTTCGAGGGAGCATCCCACACCGAGCCCGAGGCGCTCCTGGACGGATGCATCTCCGAGCAGAGGTTCCTCGTCTCGGGCTTCAAGGGGGATCCCAGGTGCGGCGAGAGGCTCTGGAATGAGGCGAGGGAGCCGAACCAGGTGGCCATATCGCTCTCCGGAGAGCCCACGCTGTACCCGACCTCGGGGAGTTCATCGCGCTTTGCAAGAGGCGGGGCATGACGACCTTCCTTGTGACGAACGGCACCGTCCCAAAGGCGCTGGCCAACCTGTCGACACTTCCCACTCAGCTCTATGTCACGGTCGCGGCCCCGAACAAGAAGCTGTTCGAGAGGCTCTGCGTCCCCCAGTCCTCCCGCGCTTGGGAGGGCCTGATGGAGACTCTCGAGCTGCTGCCGTCACTATCCACCAGGACCGTCGTCAGGCACACGCTCGTGGACGGCTGGAACCTCGGCTGGGAGGACGAGTACGCAGAGCTGGACAGGCTGGCGGACCCGACCTTCGTCGAGCCCAAGGGGTACGTGTTCGTGGGAGACTCGCGCACTAGGATGACCGTCGGCAACATGCCCTCGCACGCCTCCGTCAGGGAGTTCTCGGCGAGGCTCTCGAAGCGCTTGTCCCTAGACGTGCTCGGAGAGCGCGAGGATAGCAGGATCGTCCTGCTCGGCAGGAAGGGCGCGAAGCTCAGGGTGAGGGGCTAGAATGCTCACTTCAGCCTGATGGTCTCGAGGTTCATCGGCGCCCGGGTCTCGATGCCGAACTTCTTGTACAGGGTGCTTGCCAGGTCCGCGCACTTGAAGTCCTCACCGTGGCAGATGATGATGCGCTCTGGCCTCGGCTCGAGGGTGCTCACGTAGTTCACGAGCTGCCTCCTGTCCGAGTGGCCGGAGAAGCCGTCGACGTTCTCCACATCCATCTTGAGGTGCAGGTTGAGGGGCTTCCCCTTCTCGGTGAGGGTTATGTCCGACCAGCCCTTCTGGATCTTCCGGCCCATGGTGCCGTCCCCCTGGTAGCCGACGAACACGAGCGAGTTCTTGTCGTCGTCGCACCAGGCCTTGAAGTACTCCATCACCGGGCCGCCGTTCATCATGCCGCTCGTAGCGAGGACGATGCACGGCTCAGGGTCGTGGCAGATGCGCTCCCTCATCTCGGAGCTGTCCACGCGCTTGAATATGTCCGACAGGAACGGGTTCTCGCCCATCTGGAATATCTGCGTCCGGAGCTGGCTGTTGAGGTACTCCGGATACGCCGTGTGAATGGCAGTCGCCTCCCAGATCATCCCGTCCAGGTAGACCGGGGCCCTCGGTATCTGGTGGTTCCTCATCTGCTCTTCGAGGACCAGCATGACCTCCTGGGACCTCCCGACCGCGAAGACGGGTACGAGCACCCTGCCTCCGCGGACGAGGGTGGTGCGAACGATCTCCTTCAGCTGGTTGCCCGCCTCCTGCCTGCTGGGCTGCATGTCGTGGTATCCGCCGTATGTCGACTCGATGACCAAGGTCTCGAGCCTCGGGAACTTGTTGACCGATGCGTTGAACAGCCAGGACTTCTCGAACTTTATGTCGCCCGTGAAGGCGATGTTGTACAACCC
>JAJYIS010000057.1 GCA_021789945.1 Thermoplasmata archaeon
GAGAGGATCCACAGAGCACTCGACCCCGCGACAAGGAAGAGCCCAGTAGGACGCGTCGCCTGCGCGGTCGTGCCGCTGGGTAGGTGGATGTTCAATTCGAATTCAGTCTGAGTGCGGACTCACGCTTATCTTGTCGATCGGTCCTTCTTCCAGAAGAATCTGTGCTAGGACCGGGGACTGTTGTTTCAGGAGCTAGAAGGTGCTCCCGCCGGGATTTGAACCCGGGTATCCAGCTCGAAAGGCTGGAATGATTGACCGGACTACACTACGGGAGCATGGGCTGCGTCAGTATGGCTGTTCAGACTAGTAATTATCGATATATAATGATTCTCGGGGCGTCCGATGCTCGCTCTTGCGCATCTGGCCTGCCAAAGCTTAATGTCGTTCTTTGGGATTCCGTGCACGCATGGAAGAGCCGAAGGAGAAGCTCAGCGCAGCCGAGCTCTCTCGGAAGTACATCGACCGGCACCCGAGCATCAGGGACTGCATCAGCAAGGACCTCATCAACTACTCGTCGCTCTCCCGGCTGATCATGAAGGAGACTGGCGTCACGAACGAGGAGGCGGTCCTCGCAGCCAGCAGACGCTACGGCATGAAGCTCGCGAAGACCGACAGCGAGGGCGCGATAACCTCCTTGTTCGAGGACAGCCGGCTCGAGCTCAAGACGAAGATCGGCCTCGTCGTGGCGAAGAACGAGTGGATAGTGCTCAGGAACCTAGAGCAGGTCGTGAAGAAGCTCCTGGCCGAGAAGAGCACGATGCAGGTTCTCCAGAGCACGAGCGCGATCACCGTCATTTCCGAGGACAAGCACCTGGCGACGATCATCGACGCCATCGGCCGGGACCATATCATGAAGGTCAGGGAGAACCTCGGGGAGATAACCGTCAAGAGCCCGGCGAGGATCGAGGAGACCCCCGGAGCGTTCGCGTTCGTGATGTCCATGCTCTCCGAGCAGGGCATCAACCTCATCGAGGCCGTGAGCTGCTACACTGATACCATATTCATAGTCAGCCGGCAGGACATGATGCGTGCGTTCGACATTCTTTCGGCGTGCATCGAGGACAAGATCGTCCCGAAGAACGGACCCTGATGGGTCATCCGATTAGCCCGTCTATCACGGCGGTCTTGGCCGTCATGTCCGAGACGGTCTTCTTGTTCTGACGCACCTTCGTCTTCGCCTTCTCCATCTGTCTCGAGACTGCCTCTTGGCTGGTGCCTCCCTCGGTGCTCCTCCTCTCGATAGCCTTCTCGATGCTCAGCAGTTGCAGGTCCGAGGTCCTGAAGTCCTTGAGCTGTTCTCTGATGACCTTGTCGGCCAGTTGCCTGAACCGCCTCTCGTCTCCGTCCGACTTCTCCGCTATCTCCTTGACGAGCCCGTGAGCCGTCCTGAAGGGCAAGCCCGTCGTTGTGAGGAAATCGGCGAGGTCAGTTGCGGTCATCAATCCGACCTCCGCCGACTTCCTCATCCTCACCCTGTCAAAGCTGGCTGCCCGCAGGAACGATGTGAGGGCATCGAGAGACGCCTGCGCGGTGTCTATCGCATCGAACAGGGGCTCCTTGTCTTCCTGCAGGTCCCTGTTGTACGCTAGGGGGAGCGACTTGAGCAGGGTGAGGATCGTGACGAGGTCCCCGATGGTCCTTCCGGACTTTCCTCGGACGAGTTCGGGGAGGTCGGGGTTCCTCTTCTGCGGCATCATGCTCGAGCCGCTGGAGAGCTGCTTGGGGAGCTTGACGAAGCCGAACTCGCTAGAGGACCAGAGCACGAGCTCCTCGCTGAACGAGGACAGGTGGACCATCAGCAGCGAGAGCGCGAACGCGGTCTCGGCCGCGAAGTCGCGGTCGGAGACCGAATCGAGCGAGTTCTCCGTGACCCCGTCCATTGCGAGCAACTTCGATGCCACCGTCCGGTCGATCTTGAAGCCCGTCCCTGCGAGCGCGCCCGAGCCGAGCGGCGAGATGTCGGTCCGCTTGAAGCAGTCGCTCATCCTGTCGAAGTCCCGCTGGAGCTTCCAGAAGTGTGCGAGCAAATGGTGCGATAGGAGCACTGGCTGGGCATGCTGCAGGTGCGTGTATCCAGGCAGGATCATTCCAGACGCCGTCCGGGCCTTCTCGACGAGTTCCTCCTGAAGACGCACGACGAGCGCCGAGGTATCCTTGAGAGCCTCTCGGACCATCAGCCTGAGGTCGAGCGAGACCTGGTCGTTCCTGCTCCTGCCGCTGTGGAGCTTCTTTCCCGGGTCCCCGACCGCATCGACGAGGAGCTTCTCTATGTTCATGTGGACGTCTTCGAGCGCAGGATCGAACCTGACCGAGCCCTTCGAGATGGCGTCCGCGATTGACCTGAGTGCTTGAGTCACCTGCTTCAGCTCATCCTCGGACAGGACCTCGACCTTCGCGAGCGCGTGCGCGTGCGCCATGCTGCCCGCGATGTCGTATCGCCACAGCCTCTGGTCGAACCCGACCGAGCTGGTGAACCTGAGGAACTCGTCATTTGGAGACCGTTGCGGGCTCCTGATCGACCGCGAACTCATTCGTTGTTCCGCCTCCGGCATTCCTGGCCCTCACCAGGCTCGAGACTTTGAGCGGCAGCCCCCACACATAGATGAACCCCTTCGCCGCAGAGTGGTCGAACTCGTCCCCCTTGGTGTAGGTCGAGAGAGACGCGCTGTACAGTGAATACGGCGAATCCCTGCCGACCACCACGGCGCTCCCCTTGAATAGCTTCAGCTTCACGGTCCCGGAGACCAGTTCCTGGGTCTTTTCGATGAACGCATCCAAGGCGATCTTCAGGGGAGAGAACCACAGGCCGTTGTAGACGAGGTCCGCATATGTCTGCTCGACGGACTTCTTGTAGTGCAGCAGGTCCTTCGTCATCACCAGGCTCTCTAGGTCCTGGTGCGCCTTGATCAGGACGGTCGCCGCCGGGGCCTCATAGATCTCCCTGGACTTTATCCCGACGAGTCTGTTCTCGATGAGGTCGATCCTCCCGATGCCGTGGTTCCCGGCCATCTCGTTCAGCTTCGACACGATGTCCGCGAGCTCCATCTCCGCACCGTTGATGCTGACGGGCTTGCCCTCGTCAAAGCCTACCTCGACATTCTCAGGGGCATCCGGCGATCCGCTCGGCCCCATCGTCCATCCGTACACGTCCTCCGGCGGCTCGACCATGGGGTCTTCGAGGACCCCGCATTCGATCGCCCTGCTCCATAGGCTCTCATCGATGCTGTACGGCGAGTCGACCGTGACCGGTATCGGGATGCCGTGCTCGTTCGCGTACGCGATCTCCTCGTCTCTGGACATCTTCCAGTCCCTCGTCGGAGCGAGGATCGCAAGCTCCGGAGCGAGCGCGGCGATCGAGACCTCGAATCTGACCTGGTCGTTGCCCTTGCCGGTGCACCCGTGCGCGATGGTGTCACAGCCCAGCCTCTTGGCCATCTCGACGAGCTTCATGACCATCAAAGGTCTCGCGATCGCCGTGCCGAGCGGATACTTGCCCTCGTAGAGGGCGTTCGCCTTGAGCGCGGGCAGGATGAAATTGTCAGCGAACTCCTTCTTCGCATCTATGACCCACGCGCCGGAGGCACCAATCGCCTTGGCCCTCCTCATGGCGTCCTTGAGGTCGTCCGACTGTCCGACATCGATGGTGACGGCGACGACGTCGCAAGAGTTCTTCTCCTTCAGCCAGTGGATCGCCACCGAGGTGTCCAGGCCGCCCGAGTACGCCAACAGGATCTTCTTCTGTCCTTCCGCAGAGGAGCCGTTCATTCGCTTCCGCCTTCGGGACTGTCTCAGGAGAGCCGCCGTATATCGCGCTGCTGACATCGTGCGAACATCCTCGGAGGGCCCGTGTCCGATTTCGGACATCGGCTCTGGGCATGGAATCTTTCCGATGGGTCGATTCCTGACCATCTGGACAGCCATGTGTCGTCCCATCACGCTTAAGTAGAGCGACCGTAATACCAAGCTGGATTACGGACTGAGCTACTTGCCATTCAGGAGAAACGATTCCGACAGCGACGCCATGCCCAAGATTGGGCCCGACGGCGAGCCGGAGTTCGTCCGCGTCCGGCTTCCGAGGAAGAAGGACAACGAGATCTTCGGGATAGCTGACCAGCTCCTCGGCGCCTCGAGGATCAAGATCATGTGCGCCGACGGCAAGTACCGGATGGGCCGCATCCCGGGGAAGATAAAGAAGCGCATGTGGATCCGGGAGGGCGACCTCGTCATAGTCCAGCCCTGGGACTTCCAGGACGAGAAGGCGAATATTCAGTACAGGTACACGCGCACCCAGGCGATGTATCTTAGCAGGAAGAAGATGCTCCCCAAGAGCATCGACATCTTCTGATAGCTGGCGGGTGTCCTGTGTCCCCGGATGAAGACTTCCATCGTTTTGAGCTGGAAATTGACAAATGGCGCTACCGCAGGAAGGACGCTGACGACCGCAAGTCCCAGGACGAGGTGTTCGACCAGCAGAACCTGATGAGGATCTACAAGCTGTTCACGGACGGCGTCCTCGACAGGCTCGACTTCCCTATATCGACCGGGAAGGAAGGCAATGTCTTCAGAGCCACCACGCCGGACGAGAAACTCGTGGCCGTGAAGATATACCGGACGACGACCTCGACCTTCAGGGACATGGCGAAGTATGTCCAGGGGGACCCGAGGTTCAAGGGCCTGACATATCGCAAGAGGAAGCTGATACTGGCATGGGCGTACAAGGAGTACCTGAACCTGAGGCTCTTCGTGAAGGCGGGCGTCAGGGTCCCAAAGCCGATCGCCCATCTCGACAACATCGTCGTGATGGAGTACATCGGGGACGAGAACGCCCCTGCTTCCGAGATGAGAGATACTCGGCTCGAAGACCCTGAGGGGGTCTCTGATAAGATCCTGGGGTATGTCAAGGCGGCATACCAGAAGGGGGAGCTTGTGCATGCCGACCTCAGCGAGTTCAACATCCTCATTCACAGCTCGGAGCCCGTGATAATCGATGTCGGGCAGGCGGTGATGCTCGGCCATCCTCTGGCGGAAGAGTGGCTCGAGCGCGATGTGGTCAACATGGCAAGGTTCTTCAAGAAGTACAATGTTCGCATCGACGTCAAAGCGGCGCTTGAGGAGATCAGGAAGAAATGAGCACCATCGTGAAGATCCCGGGGGAGAGGGTCGCCATCCTGATCGGGAAGGGGGGCGAGACGAAGGCCATCATCGAGCAGCGCACTGGCGTGAAGCTGACGGTCGATTCCGAGGAGGGCGATGTCGAGATCGACCACACCCATGCCTCCGACCCGTCGATGTCGATCATCGTGAGCAACATCGTCATGGCCATCGGGAGGGGGTTCTCGCCGTCCAAGGCCCTGAAGCTGCTGGAGAACGACTGCTACCTCGAGATACTCGACATCAGGGACTATGTCGGCAAGAAGCTGGAGCACGTGGAGCGTATGCGCGCGCGCGTGATCGGCACGCACGGGAAGACCAGGGAGATCTTCGAGGAGCTCACGGGAGCGGACGTCTCGATCTACGGCAACACCGTCTCCATCATAGGCTCGAGCCTCCAGCTGGACATCGCGAGGCGCGGGATGGATATGCTTCTCTCCGGGAGCGAGCACGCCACCGTGTACCACTTCCTGGAGAGCAAGAGGGCCCAGCTCAAGGTCGACGGGCTTGGTTTCTGACGGGCGCTGCGCGCACCCTTGAAATATCACGAGATGCATTCTTTTCTTGGTATGGCCGAGAACCTCTCCAAGGCTGTCGACGACGACATGGCGACGATCCCCGCGGTGATCTCCAAGGACGACACCGACAGGGACCGCGCGATGAAGATCCTCGCGCACGCCTTCCTTAGATTGTGGACGAGGCTTGCGCTCGAATCGGGTTTCAGGCTGAGGCTCCAGCCGACCCAGTTCTCCCTCGGGACCTACGAGGGCAAGATGATCTGGCACCTGAACGATTCCATGGACTTCAAGCGGGTGCCCCAGCTGGAACTCGGCGGGAAGTTCAAGAAGAAGCACGCGCTCGTCGCCGAGACCTACGAGCTCAGGGGCGAGGACCGCGTGAGGTTGTTCTTCTCCCTCGAGGAGGAAGAGGTCAAGAACCGGCCGGTGCTCGTGAGCTACCTCGTATACGACATTGACATGAAGAACTTCGACATCAAATCCGCGATGGATGCAGTCAAGCCAGTCTTGCCAGCGTGGCTTGAGACGATAACTTCAGCCGACGACGCCCCGCTCTGGAACTACTGCAAGGAGAAGCTCGAGTGCGTCGGAATCTAGATCCTCGACCCGATGAGGAACACCGAGGGCGCGGCGGCGACCACGACCAGCAAGACTATTAGGATTATGCTCCCGCAGATCTGGAGGGTCGCGATCTCGTACATCAGCAGCACGACCAGCAGGACCAGCAGGGTCACCCAGAGGGCGAATATCCTGCGCGCGGCCTTGCCTGGAGTGCCTCCGAACCACGGCCAGGCCTTGATCACCTCGTCGTCCGAGTACCTCTTCCTCGTCGTGCCCATGTGACCCGCTCCTGAAATGCCCTCTCTACAGGTCCGCCCCGCAGGACTCGCACTTTTTGGCGGTCTCGTCGTTCAGACTCCCGCAGTATCGGCATCGGACCTTTATGGTCGACTTTATCGCATCGACCATCTTCTGCCGCTCCTCCTCCTCGTGTCGCTCCTGCTCCTTCCGCGCCTGCTCCATGGCCTCGGCCTGCCGCTGCGCTGCCGCCATGTCCGAGCTCCTGGTCGAGAACGACAGGACGATCAGCACGAGTCCGATCAGGATCACCACCCCCGCGATCAAGTACGGGGCATCGCCAAACCCCATTCCCGAGAACGCTGGGTCGCTCGTCATCGCGCCTATGACGGCGATCTGGACAAATCCGATCAGGAGGAACATGATGCCGCCCACGAGCATCCCCTGCCAACCCCTCGGCCCGCCCATGACGGGGGCCGGGTGGCTGGGGGCGCCTCCGAATGACGGTCCGAAGCCTCCGATCGGACCGACCGGCTGGCCCGTCCCTATTGGTCCCACCATCTTATACCTCCCAAATGACCTCTCACAGCGGCGCGCCGCACGATTCGCATTTGTCGGCCTTCTCTTCGTTCAGCGTCCCGCAGTAGGTGCACCTCACCCTTATGGTCGTCTTGACGGCCTTGACTATCTGGTCGATCTCGTCTTGCCTGAGCTGCCGGCGATACTCATCGTATTGCGGGGCGAAGGATTCCGTGTAGTCATATGACTCCGGCTCGATATCCGGGCTCGGCTCCTCAAAATCGATGTTCTTGGCCGCCATCGCTGCCAGGATAATCAATACCCCGAGGAAGACGAAGATGAGGCTGCCCCCGCCCGAGACGCCGGCGAGCAGTATCCCCATCGCAAAGAACGCAACGCCGACGAGAACCACGCCTATCCAATTCGGCTGCCGTGTCTCGATCGAGCTGCTGTTCGCCTCCACCCAGTCGCGCGCAAGCTCATCCTCCTTGGTCTGGGTGTGGTCGAATATCGAATACGACGGCGGCTGCATCTTCATGTCGGATTGGGCTGGTCCAGACATAATACTTTCCCGGGAATGCCGGCCGAGAACGACGGCCTCACGGTTCGCTGGGCAACCGATAAATACCCGTCGGGCCTCCTCCTGGTTGTCGATGTCCGATAGGCTAGAGCTCGCAGGACGAGCGCTCCAGCGCCCCCTGTGCAACCACTGCCTGGGAAGGCTTTTCGCATCCGTCTCCAGCGGGCTCTCTAACGATCAGCGCGGGGCGATCATCAGGTCCTCTCTTCCGGACCCCCCCAAGGCCCCCGAGGACCGGAAGACATGCTTCATCTGCAGGGGCCTGTTCGACGAGGTGGACAAGTTCGCCGAGCTCGCCGCCAAGTCGACCAAGGGTTACGAGTTCTCGACCTTCCTTGTCGGCACCAAGATCGACGCCGAGCTCGTGGAGAACGAGGAGGCCTTCTGGACCGAGGTCGGGGCGAAGGAGACGGAGTCCCTCAAGACCGAGATGAACCGGGAGATCGGCAAGGTCCTCGAGGGCAAGCTCGGGAAGAGCGCGGAGTTCGCGAATCCCGAGGTCGTGTACCTGATCGACACCCGGTTCGACAGGATCACCCCCGATATCACCCCGCTGTTCGCCTACGGCAGGTACCGGAAGTTCTCGCGCGAGATACCGCAGACTCGTTGGCCTTGCCGGGAGTGCAGGGGCAAGGGGTGTCCTCACTGCGGGGGCAAGGGGAGGATGTACGAGCAGAGCGTGCAGGACCTGACGGGGCCGATCGTGATGCGCCATGCAGAAGGGACCGAGGACTTCTTCCACGGCATGGGCCGCGAGGACATAGACGCCCGCATGCTCGGGAACGGGAGGCCGTTCGTGGTCGAGGTCCGGAGGCCCAGGAAGAGGACGCTCGACCTGGATGCCGTCCAGGCCGAGATAAACGCCTCCGCCAAGGGCCTGGTCGAGGTCGAGGGCCTCAGGATGTCCAACAGGGCCGAGATGAGGGCCATAAAGGAGTCCACGCACCCCAAGACGTACCGGGTCAGGGTGCGCTTCCAGCATCCCTTGGACCACGGAAAGCTTAATGAACTAGTGACATCATTGGCCGGAAAGCCCATAAATCAGCAGACTCCAAACAGGGTAGCCCATCGGCGTGCGGACCTCGAAAGGCACCGTACCATCCGGGACATCAAGGTCGAGTCGGTCGACGGCCCGGAGGTCGTTTTCGTGGTCGAGGCCGACAGCGGGACCTACATCAAGGAACTGATGCACGGCGATGAGGGCCGGACGCAGCCGAACGTCGCGGGTCTGGTCGGCGTGCCCTGCGAGGTGCTCGAGCTAGACGTCATAGGGATCAAAGACCAGGGGGCCTAGAACCATGGTGAAGGCGTCAAAAGGCTACAGGCGCAGGACAAGGTTCGTGATGCAGAAGCGCGCAAGGGACAGAGGGCTCTCTCCTATCACCAAGGCGTTCCGCAAGTTCGAGGTCGGGGACAACGTGCACATCGAGATCGACCCGAGCATGCACAAGGGCCAGCCACACGTCCGATTTCACGGCTTGACGGCCAGGGTCGCCGGCATGCAGGGGAAGGCCTACATGCTCGACGTCTTCGCTGGGAACAAGAAGAAGCAGGTAATCGTGAGGCCGGAGCACCTCAGGAAAGCGGCCAAGTGACCAGGTGGTTCTCGTGGAAGACAAGAAGATGGTCTCGTTGGCAGAGGTAAAGGACATCCTCACGGAGAGGCAGGGCGATGGCGAGCTCACGGCCGAGCAGAAGCTGGCGCTCGAGCACGCCCAGAAGTTCTCGAGGCTAGACTCGAAGAAGGCGAAGAAGCTCGTCAAGGAGCTGACCGAGCTCGGATTCGTCTCGGAGATAAACGCGGTGAAGTTGGCGGACATACTGCCTTCTCACCCCGACGATGTCCGGCTGGTGTTCTCGAAGGAGAGGGCCAGCGTCGAGAAGAAGGACATCGAAAAGATACTTAGCGTCGTACAGAAGTATCTCTAACGAGCCGGAGGGGATCGCCGTGGAGGACTACGCCAGAATATTAGATTACTTGCCCCAAGGGCTGCCCGACGACAGGATGTTCAAGCGGGAGCCCGTAGCGTACGCCCTAGGCGAGGACCAGTTCAAGCTTTTCGAGCTCGTGCCGAAGGAGGGCGTGAACCTTGCGCCCGGCGACAGGGTCTACATCGGCAAGGACCTCAACCTGAGGCAGGAGATACTCCACGTCAAGAAGCGCATAAGCTACAACGAGCTCACGCACGCCTCCCAGAGCGAGCTCAACTCCGTGATCTTGGTGGTAATCAAGAACCACGAATCGAGGTTCGTGAACTTCTTCAACGAGGCTCAGGCGATCACCTCGAGGTTCCACATGCTCGAGCTCCTCCCGGGCCTTGGCAAGAAGACCATGTGGGCCATCGTCGAGGAGCGGAAGAAGGGCCCCTTCAAGGACTTCGCGGACCTGTCCCAGCGCGTGCCCATGGCGCACCAGCTCGAGAAGCTCGTGGCGAAGCGCATCGAGGAGGAGCTGGCGAACGCCGAGGAGAAGTATCGCCTGTTCGTCGCGAGATGAGCGTGTCCGATGAGAGCTGATCAGGTAAAGGCCGTGCTCGAGTCCATCGGAAAGCGGCCGACCAAGAGGCTCGGGCAGAACTTCCTCCTGGACGATGCCGTCATATCGAGGCAGGTAAGGTTCGCGGCTCTGAGCGGGAATGACACCGTTCTCGAGGTCGGGCCTGGCCTGGGGAACCTCACGGAGGAGATCCTCAGGACGGGCGCGAAGGTCGTCGCTGTGGAGCGAGACCCAGACTTCTGCAGGTTCCTGACGAAGAGGTTCGGAGACCGCATACAGCTGGTCCAGGCGGATGCCGTCAAAGCCTTCCTGCCGAGCTTCAACAAGGTCGTTTCGAACCTGCCATACCAAATCTCGTCCCCGATCACCTTCAAGCTGCTGGCGATAGGGTTCGATGTCGCGGTCGTGATGCTCCAGCGGGAGTTCGCCGAGAGGATGACCGCCAGGCCGGGGACCGAGGATTACGGCCGCCTGTCGGTCGGCGTGTACTACCGCGCAGACTGCGAGATAATGCTCAATGTCTCCAGGGATTCGTTCTGGCCGCAGCCGAAGGTCGATTCGTGCATCGTGAGGCTCGTCCCGAGGAAGCCGCCATTCGAGGTGAAGGACGAGGACGTGTTCTACAGGGTCACCCAGGCCATCTTCTCCCACAGGAGGAAGATGGTCTCGAACTCGCTGAAGACGGACCCCGCGGTGTCTAACATGATATCGGGGGATGTAGCTGGCCATCTGGACAGCCTTCCGTACGCCTCGAGGAGGGCCGAGGAACTCTCGCCCGAGATGATCGGCGAACTCGCGGATGCCTTCCTCGAGCTCAGCGCTCTTTCAAAGAGAACTTCTTGACGATCGCGTCTGCGATCTTGCCAGTCCCGTCCACGAGAGGGTCGCATGCGGGCACGCCGTACTTCTTCTCGTACTCTGCGATCTTCTGCTCCACCTGCTTCCTCGTCATCCCCTGGTGGTTGATCGCGATGCCGATGACGTCCGCCCCTGAAAATACCTTGATCAGCTCCATCTCGCGGTCGATCGTGCCGTTCGGGATGTGGAGCTCCGTCTCGTGATATGTCCTCCACTTGCGCGCGGGCGCGTGCATGAGCACCACCGCACTCGGCGACGATGCGTTCACGATGGTCCTCGAGCCAGTAACATATGCCGGATGGCTCAGCGCGCCCTGGCCCTCGACTATGATGACCTTCGGGTGCTCTGCCTGATACGCCTTGTCTATGGCGTTCTCGAGTTCCCCGACGACATAGTCCCCCCTGATGGCATCCAATGGGATCCCGAACTTCGAGCCCTGGAGGAGCCCGGTCTGGCCCGTCGCGACGAAGCTGGTCTTGATCCCGCGCGAGTTCAGCTCCTTGGTGAGGATGATGGCAGTAGTCCTCTTGCCGGACGCGGCATCGGTCCCCAGCACGGGTATCCTGATCGCATCCATCTTCGACGCGAGGTTCCTGTAGTGGTGCATCTCCTTCAGCGGCGGCTCCTTCCGGATGTCTGTTATCGTGACGCCGTTCTCCTTGGCCAGCTTGCTGAAGACCGGGTCCTCGGCGAGCCATTCGTGCAATCCAGAGATGACATTGATCTTGTTCTTGAGCGCGTCCTTGATCGCCGGTCTGAACTCCTTGGGCAGCCAACCGCCGACCGTCGCAACGCCTATGATGAGGTAGTCGGGCTTCTTCGAGAGGTGGGCGAGCGCGTCGTTGACCGACTTGAAGATGGGTATGCCGTTCTTCTTCCCGTCTAGCAGCTCGCCCGCGTCCTTGCCCGCGCGCGTGCTGTCTAGAACGCCCAGAATCTTGAACCTTAGAGAATGCCTCACGAGTCCGTGGGCCGTCTTTCCGCCGGTTCTGCCAAAGGACCTTTCGCTGAGGATGATGGCGGTTTCCATGGTCAGGCGCAATCGCATCTCCGTATAAATCAGTTGACTTGCTAGCGCGTAGCTTGAAGGCGCTCGTGCCTGGATGTCTGGCTGGTCCACCGAGCAGTATTTCTACGTGCATAGTGATTGGCCTCTGGGGGAGCGAAGTGCTTGTCGGGATAGTCGGTAAGCCCAATGTCGGTAAGTCCACGTTCTTCTCCGCGCTCACGATGGCGACAGCGCAGATCGCGTCGTACCCGTTCACCACGATTCAGCCGAACCGCGGGGTCGGCTACGTCCGCGGTCAGTGCCCTCATGTCGCCTTCGGCAAGCAGTGCACCCCGAACAACTCGCTGTGCGAGAACGGCACGAGGTTCGTCCCGATCGAGGTGCTAGATGTCGCCGGCCTGGTGCCTGACGCGCATGCTGGCCGAGGCCTCGGGAACAAGTTCCTGGACGACCTGCGCCAGGCGGACGCGTTCATCCATGTCGTTGATGCCAGTGGAGGCACGGACTTCGAGGGGAATCCCGTAGGCATAGGCGACCACGACCCCGTGCTCGACG
>JAJYIS010000058.1 GCA_021789945.1 Thermoplasmata archaeon
TGAATGCCCGAACTGCGGCGTCAAGTTCGTGGGCGAGGCCGAGGAGGAGGCCGACTACCTCGAGAGGATGAGGAAGGAGTACGACGAGATGGTCTCGAAGTACCGCGAGATGGCCAGGCCCGAGCTAGGCAAGAAGTTCAGCGACCAGGCCTTCGAGCAGTGGTTCAAGAGGCAGCCCGGCTACATAACCTTCGACGACTGGCTCGCGAAGGAAGAGGAGAAGAAGAAGGAGGGCCCGGTCCCGTGCCCCGTCTGCGGCACCCTGAACCCGAAGGAGGCGACGGTCTGCCACAAGTGCGGCACGGTGTTCGGCGGGACGGCTCAGATGCCTCCGAAGAAGGGCCCGCCGCCAGCGGGAGCCCCGCCAGCGGCAGGAGCGCCCCCGGCAGGGGTCCAGCAGGCGGAGGCGACGCCCACGGAGTCCTCAGCGACCCCGAGCGCCGCCCCGAGGATGGTGATCAGGCGGCCGATCGAGAAGAAGGTCGTGCCCAAGAAGATCATCAGAAGCCCGTCCGGCCAGGTAATCGAGGAAGAGCCCAAGGAAGACGAGAACAACCAGCAGTAGGCCTTCTCTCAAACCCGAACCAAACCTCTTTCCATTGATTCTTATTCTGTCGCTCCCGGGTGCGCCCTACTTCGCCTTCATGTCCGGCTCAAGGATGCCGATGACGTTCCCTTCGGTGTCCTTGACGTACGCGAAGTACCCGATGCCAGGGATCGGCGACTTCTTGGTGACCTGCTTCCCGCCGTTCTTGAGGATCTTCTTGAGCGACTCGTCGAGGGACTTCACCCCGATCGTGATGTACACAGAGGCCTTCGGGTCCTCCCTCTTCATGATGGCCCCGTTGATCCCCATCGCCTTCTTCGGGCCCGCGTCCACCAGCCAGTAGTCCATCGGCCCGCCCCAGCTCTTGATCTTCCATCCGAAGACCTTCTCGTAGAACTCTATCGCTCTCTTTGGCCTGTCAGCGTTTATCTCGAAGTGCACCACCTTTGCCATGCCTGTTCCTCCTCGGAGCGGCACTGCCAGTCGATTTCAGCTCAAATAGGTTGTCACCGACCCCCTGAAACTGCTCCCCTAGGTCCGTCTGCGCGCAGCGGTCATCATCGCTGCCACGAGCAGCATTGCCACGACTGGCACGAGGACCGACTCGAACTCCGGGATGGCCTCCGAGACGTAGATGCTCATCGAGGAGGAGTTGGTCGCGCCCAGGCCGTCGCGGACCTCCAGCCGGACATCCTGCCAACCAGGAGTCGTGAACATGTTCTGCGCCTCGAGGTCCGAACCCCAGGGGGTCCAGCCCTCGCCTCCGTCCCAAGACCATCTGGCCTCGATGCCTGTCCCGTTCTCAGGGTCGACCGAGCCGTACGCTTCGAACCAGAAGAGGGTCGTCGCGTCCCCTGACGACGGCCACACCGAGAAGAACGCGAAGGGCGGGCAGTTCGGGGCCGCTTCGAGGTAGATCGGGTACGAGTCGCTGCTGTTGTCATCGATGACGAGGGGAGCGTCGCCGAAGCCGTCCGGACCAGGCATGTCCTGGTCCGGTCCGCTGAACATGTCAGCTCCCGTGTAGTTCGTCCAGTAGTTCCCCCCGATCGGATAGGCCATGTTCCATGCGTTCTCGGCTCCTCGGTCATCGACTGCAAGGACGTGGAACGACAGGATGAAGTTGTGGTCCACCAGCACGCCCGTGGACGAGTCCAGGGAGATCCCTCTGCTCGGGAGCAGATGCGCTGTCCTCCGAAGCAGGTAGTTGTTCTCGATGAGGACGTCGTGACTGGAGCTTGCGACTATGCCTAGGCCTGGGTCGTGCAGCATCGAGGGGTCGATTATTCGGTTGTCCTTCACGACGACCTCGGACGAGGACTTTACCATTATGCCGTTGTAGACGACCGCATTCCCCTGAAATGTCACGCGGTTCGAGTTGCTGATGTCGACGTCCGTCTCTATCCGGTTCATGAGGATCTTGATGTCCGAGCAGTACTGCACGCGGAACCAGGTGAAGTCCTCAAACGGCGGGGCCTGCTTCCAGCAGCGCTCGACGGTGCAGTTCGTGACGTTCTTCAGCTCCAACCCGCCAGCATACCATAGGTTCACCTGCTCGCCGATTATGAGCATGTTCCTGATCAGCAGGTGCGAGGTCGTGTTCCGGACTGTGATCGGAGCCTCCCAGTTCTCTATGACGTATGGGTCGTCCGAGGTGCCCGTCCCTTGAGTCACGCCGTTCGACCCCGTGAATTCTGAATCCACCTCGATGACGATCCACTCGTGCGGCACGTATGCGAACGAGGTCTGGCCGGCTGAGCGGCCGACTGTGAACGTCGACGAGACGACGAACGCTGCCACAATAAAAGACAGCGCGACGCAACACCTCCTCCCCGCGAGGCCCGCGGGAACCACCCTCCTCGGGGATATCATCAGCGTTGCCGCTATAAAGGGTGTTCGAGATAGAAGCGCCTTCCACGGCGCACGCTGGAGCCGGCGTCCTCAGATCCTTTCCGCACCTTCAGCGAGCTTCGCCCTGACTTCCTTCATGACCTTCTCGGGGTCCTTGTAGTACGCCGAGATGATCGTGGCGACCTTGCGGTGGTTGTCTATGTTGACCTTCTTCATGTACTCGAGGATGTCGACGCGCCTCTTGAGCTCCCTCTCCATCTCCCTCGGGGACCAGTTGCGCGCCATCCTGACCTTCTCATAGACGTAGCTGTGGCCGCTGTAGTTGAAGGTGTCATCCGCCGGGTTCCAGGTGTACACCGAGTTCGTGATGAGCTCGTTGGTCTCGGGGTCGATGCCCACGATCTCCGTCAGCGACTTCACCCGCCTGGTCATCTTCGTGCCGACCTTGACCTGGGCCTGCAGGAGCACGACATTCAGCGCGGTGATGAGCGCCCTCGGAAGGTTGATCGGGTCGTTCTCCATCCTGTGGACCATCGCCTGGACGTCCTCTGCGTGGAACGTCGAGTAGCAGGTCTTCCCCGTGGCCATGGCCTGGAACACGACATACGCCTCCTTGCCTCTGACCTCACCGACCATCAGGTACTGGGGCCTCTGCCTCATCGCGGCCGTGAGCAGGTCGAACATGTCTATCTCGCCCGCGGCCCTGCCCGTGATCATGCTCTTGCCGCCGAACCCCTCCCTCGTCAGGCCGGGGATCCAGTTCTCGTGCGGCAGGTTGAGCTCCCTGGTGTCCTCGATGGACACGATCTTCATCTGGGGCGGGATGAACAGCAGCACGGCGTTCAGCGTGGTGGTCTTGCCGCTCGCGGTGCCTCCGCAGACGAGCATGGACTGGCCGTGCTCGATTGCGATCCACAGGTACGCCATCATCTCCGTGCTCATCGTCTTGAACTTCATCAGGTCCAGGGGCGTGAACGGGTTCTCCTTGAACCGCCTGATCGTGAACGAGGAGCCCCTCTTCGTGACGTGCTTGCCGAGGGTCGCTTGCAGCCTCGAGCCGTCCGGGATGGTGGCGTCGAGCAGGGGGCTGGCGACCGAGATGTGCTTGCCGCACTTCTGGGCCAGCCACACGACGAACCCGTCGAGCTCCACCTCCTTATCGAACTTGAGGTTGGAGCGTATGGAACCGTACTTCCTGTGGTAGATGTAGAGGGGCACGCCGACGCCATCGCACGAGCAGTCCTCGACGTTCGGGTCGATCATCATCGCGTTGACCACCCCGTATCCGATGAAGTCCCGGATGACGTAGTACATCACCCTCTCCTTCGAGATGGGGTTCAGGCTGATGCCCAGGTCCATCATGAGCTTCTCGACCATCCGCCTGAGGTACTTCTCCTTCTCGCCGGGCGCGGCCTCGGTCATCTTCTCCACGGAGGCGACCAGCGTCTCCTTGAGGAGGCTCAGGACGTCCTTCTCGTCGCCCAAGAGCTTCGGCTCGATCACCTCGTAGAGGTACTCGTTAGCCCTGTTGTCGTACTTGATCCTCACGTAGACGTAGTTCTGCTTGATCGGGACTATCTCGACCTCGTCGACGTTGGGCTCCGAGATCTTCGGGATCTCGGTGATCCCCGTCATGTCCATCTCGGCCTCGTCCTTCGAGACGGCCACCATCATCGGCTTCGGCCTCATCTTGTACAGCATGCCGAAGTATCCTGACAGCAGCCCTGCGCTGCCCTTCTTTTTCTTCTCCTCCTTCTCGGGCTCCTGTTGCTTCGGCTGCGCGGTCTCCGTCATCAGGTCGTCCCTCCGAACAACACTCTCAGCGTGATGAACCCCAGCAGGAGCATGATGAAGCTGTGCCTCATCCCGATGGGTATGCTGCCCTTCTGGATGACGCCAGCGAGGATGCCGTCCCCGACAGCGTGCACGACCACCGAGAGCAGGAAGATGAACCCGATGGTCTTGATCACATCGGTGTGGATGCTGACGCCCGGGATGGACGTGAGCCCGATCGCCTGGGCCTTCTGGTTGACCGTCTGGCCGGCCTGCTCCATCTTGGGCAGGAACTGGCCCTGCAGTATCAGGATGGTCGCGATGAACACGAAGAACGATATGTAGACGACCATGACGTAGGTCTGCATCGTGACCCCTCTCTCCTCCTGCGTGAGGATCGTCTCCTTGGCGTCGTGCGAGACCATGCTAAGCACATCGGCCACGTTCCCGCCCGCGTCGTTCGCCTTCATGATGATCGAGGTCATCCTCGTTACCAGGGGCGTCTTGACCCTTTCAGAGAACAGCCTGATGGCCTCGGACGCCGGGACCCCCCACTCTATCTGGGCGGCCATCTTCTTGATCTCAGGTGTGAGCCTGCCGTACCTGCCGGACGATGCGACGACGATCGCGTCCGCGAGCGTCATGCCGAACCTCCCGGCCTCGGCGACATCCCTGAGGAAGTCGGGCAGCCTCGTCTCTATCTCGTGCGTGTGCGCCTCCCTGCTGGCCGCGTAGAACCCGTACGGGCCCACGAAGGCCAGGATGGCGAATATGATGTAGTCTATCCACTCGAGCGGGAGCTTGAGGCTGCCGAGGTATCGGATAATCGCCAGGAAGATGCAGAGTGCCATGACCCCGATCGAGATGCCGATCACGAGATTCGTCTTGTCGGCCTTCTCCGTCGCGAGGATCCGCTCGTAGGCCTTCTTCCTCTCGTCCTCGGACTTGATGTTGACCTGAGCCATCTACATCGCACTCTCCTGGGACATGTTCCATATGACGAATACGAAGCCGAACTGCGAAATGGGGATCATCAGGAGGACCACTATGTACAGCATCGTCACCATGAACTGCGGGTCGCCCCCTCCGACGATGGCCATTATCGCCATGATGAGCACGAGGAACAGGGGGAACGCCACCACGACGGTGACGAACGATTCCGCGAGCATCCCGAGGGTCTCCATCTGCGACTTCAGGGCGAGCTTGTTCTCCTTCTGGTACTCCTCCGCCTTGAGCAGGAAGTATGGCTTGAGCTGCCCTCCGGATGTCGATGTCGTCACGACTCCCTGGAGGAAGTCCTGGAACTTCGAGGAGGGGGACCTCTTGGCCGCGCGCTTTATCGCGCTTAGGATATCCGACCCCAGGAGCTCGGTGTCCCTGGTTATCCACGCGGCCTCGGACGCTATCTCGCCGTAGACCTTCTGTCTCGAGAGCTCCTTGAATATGACATCGATGTTGACATCCGCCGAGGCCATCGCCGATATGAAGCTCATCGCGGCGGCGATTCTCTTGTCGATGTCCCTGCCCCTGCTCTTGGCCTTCGACGCAGGCGAGCCGAGCAGCAGGAAGTAGGTCATGACCGGGAGCAGCACGATCGCGAGCACCGCGACCATTATCCGTAGGACCACGATCACCCCCAGGAACCCGAACACGATGAGCCCGACCACGATCCCGATTATGGCGCCGACGATGCCAGCCACGAGCGTGGCCATTAGCACGAACGCCAGGTACTCTTCCGGCCTGATCTTCATGTGTGCCTTCAGGAGCGACTCGTCCAGCACCTGGAGCTGATTCGTCCTGGTCTTGGCGCTCCTTCCCATGGTCCTCCAGGCGAGGTCCTGGAAGCTCGATAGGCTGATGTATTCCGGCACCGCCCCCTTTGGCAGCCTGATGGTGTGAGGACCGAACTTCTCTCCCTCCGCCATCTTCGTCTTGAGGTACTCGGTCTTCTTGGTCTCGACGCGCTTGAAGTCGTCAGAAACTTCAACCAGAGGCGACACCCCCCTCTACAATCGCGGCTCTCTGTGCGGGCAGGCCACCAGTGCCGTAGAGCTCCTTCCTCACTCTCTCGGCGGTGACCTTCGGCTCCTTGTAGTACTCCCTGATCAGGCCCCAGATCTCCCTGTGGTCAGCGATGTCCTTCGCGACCATGAACTTCACGATGTCCACACGCCTCTCGAACTCCTGCATGAGCTCCTCGTGCGTGAGGTTCTTCATCTCCATGATCTTGTCGAACAGGAAGCTGTGGCCCTTGAAGATGAACTTGTCAGTGGCCTGGTCCCACTCGTAAACGGTGTTGCTGATCAGCTCGTTCGTCTCGGGCTCGAACCCGACGATCTCGATGAGCTGCTTGATCCTCCTGACCATATCCATCCCGACCCTCGCATGCGTCTGGATGATAACGTTCCTCAGCGCCGTGAGCAGTATCCTCGGGCAGTTGATGGGCGGGTTCTCCAGCCTGTTGACCATGCCCTTCACGGAGTCGGCATGCATGGTCGAGTAGGTCGTGTGCCCGGTGGCCATCGCCTGGAACATCGTGTAGGTCTCCTTCCCTCTGACCTCCCCGACGATGATGTAGTTGGGCCTCTGCCTCAGGGACGCCCTGACGAGATCGTACATGTCTATCTCGCCCGCGGCCTTCCCGTCGGGCCCGCGCTCGCCCGCGCCCGACCTCGTCGTGCCCGGGATCCAGTTCTCGTGGGGGAGGTTGATCTCCCTCGTGTCCTCCATCGTGACGACCTTCGCTCCAGGCGGTATGAACAGCGAGATCGCATTCAATGTGGCGGTCTTGCCGCTCGCAGTGCCTCCGCAGATGATCGCTGACTCCCCGTGCTCGACGCTGAGCCACAGGTAGGCGACGATCTCGGGCGAGGCGGTGCCGTACTTTATCAGCTCGACCGGCGTGAACGGCTTCTCCTTGAACCGCCTGATCGTGAACGATGCTCCCCGGGTCGTGATCTCCCTCGCGTATGTCGCCTGGACCCTGTGCCCTTCGGGCGTCGTGCCGTCGAGGATGGGGTTCGACACCGACAGCTGCTTTCCGCATCTCTGGCCCAGGCTGATGACGAACGAGTTCAGGTCATTCTCGTCGGCGAACACGATGTTCGTCTTGATCGATTCGAACTTGTTGTGGAACACGAACAGCGGGATGCCCACGCCGTCGCACGAGACATCTTCGATGTGCTCGTCGTTAATGAACGCATCGATCGGCCCGTAGCCGACGAAGTCTCTGGTGATGAAGTAGGTGATCTTGTCCTTGGAGATCGGCTCGATCCTCATTCCCCTCGATTTCAGGAAGCTCTCGACGCTCTTCTCCAGGTAGGTCTTCTTGTCCATGACGGTTAGCTTCTCCCATTCGTAGTCGAGGGTCTTCTCGAGGGTCTCCTTGATGAGCTTCAGGAGATCCTCCTCGTCCTCCGTCAGCTTCGGCTCGATGACGTCCATGATGTATTCGCTCGTGGTCCTGTTGTAGGTCGCCCTGATGTAGCTGAACGGCTGGACGACGCCGTAGAACCCGATCTCCTCGATGTTCTGGTCGGTGATCGGAGGCACCTCGGTGTACAGCGATCCCCTACCCTTGCTCCAGTCCCTTCGCCTGGCCTCCGCGCCCTTGGGGGACTTCTTCTCCATGGGCTTCGAGCGCATCCTGCTGAGCGCCCTCAGGTATCCTTGCGATATCCTCGCCCCCAGGGGCAACTGCGGAGCCTTGATCTCGACCTCGTGCTTGATCTTGGGCTGAGCTTCAGTCATTCCTTTTCCTCCTAGATGATGCCGAGCTCGCCGATCGACAGCGTCACCGTCGCGCGCGTGTGATCGAGCGTTCCGACGTTGTGGACGATTACGGTCACCGTGTAGTAGCTGTTCAGGGGATTGCTCATCGGCACGAACGTAGATTGAATCGTGTAGTCTATATTCGGCCTCATCCCTGAGGAGTTGAAGGTCCGGTTGAAGTACTCCTTCCATGCCATGCCGTGCTGCGAAACGATATCGATCCTCAGGTCGCCTGGCACCGGGTTCGACAGGGTGTTCGTGTCCGCGTAGTCGAGAATGGCCGTGACCCCCTTCGAGCCCGTGCCGCCTATCGTGTTGTTCAGTCCCTTGATCGTCACCTCTGTCATCATGATGACCCAGTCAGGGCTCGCTAGGGACCCCATGTTCCTGACGGACAGCTGGGGCCCTGCGACGATGAACTCGCCATCCGTCTGGTTGAGTATCACCGCTCCGCCCTCGTAGATCACGTGCTGCTCGACGAAGTACCTGTTGGGGCAGTAAAGGTCGAGGTCGCCCCCGGAGTGACCGTCGTTGTCTTTCGACAGGATGTATGTCTGGGGCGCCCCCGAGACCGTGGAGACCCAGGTATAGGTCAGGTTGAGGGACGGCCTCTGGTTGAGGGTGTCCGGCGAGAGCGTCAGAATGCCAGCGGTCGGTCCCGCGAACACTGGTATGCCCGGAGTGCTCAGCGTGACCGGGACGAATATCGGCGACGGGGCGACTATGCTGTTCGGGTTGTAGGATATCGAGACGTCGATCGAGGACTTCAGCGAGATGAACTGCTCGATGACCTGCGACGTGTGCGTGCTCTCGTTGTCGTTCATCCAAGCGGGCACGAACTGATTCGTGAATATCCCCATTAATGTGAGGAAGACCATGAGGGACATGATCGTCCCGACGGTCGCAGCGACCCCCTCGTCATCGTCCCACCGTGGTGATCTCTTGATCCTGTCGCCGGTCGAGTTAGCAGAATAGCTGGTGTACTGGGGGGACAAATCCATCCTACCTCCAAACAGAGTTTGCGAAGCAATCCAATCAGCATTTCGGGAATATATAAGGATGTCGTTTCCGGTATCGACAGAAAAACACGTGTGGCTACGCGGATTTCTCTAGTCATCGAGCAGCCCGGAGACCGCCCGTTCCGCGCCCTCGATTATCTCTCGTCTCCAAGGGCGAAACGCTGCTTTCCCCAAGGTTTAATATCAGGTTGTGCGTAACTCCACAACTGCCCCAGGGAGCCGTGGTAACTCAGCTGGGAGAGTGCAAGACTGAAGATCTTGAAGTCGCTGGTTCAAGTCCGGCCCACGGCACCATCTCACTCGTCCTTGCGAGGCTCGAACGCCCCCGGCCAATAGTTTTAACCATAGGAACGCTTCTGCGCCATCCGAGAGGTCTCGCACGATGCCGATCAAGTCCTTCGAGCTCGTCTCGATTGACGCCAAGAGGTTCACGAAGCTGGGGGAGAGGATACCCCATCTCCGAGTCGACAACAACACTGCGGTGACGAGCGTGAACGTCGTCACCGACACGGAAGCTCAGATGGACTTCAGGTTCACCATCAGCTACGTGGGGGTCGGCATGATCAAGATCGAGGGCAGGCTGGTCTGGGAAGGAGAGGCCAAGGCGATCTCCTCTCAGTGGTCCCAGACGAACGCTCTGCCGAACGATGTCTTCAGCCCAGTCCTGCAGGCGATCTTCGCGAACTGCATGCCGTCCGCGGTCGTCAGCGCCCGCGACCTCGGGCTTCCGCCGCCCCTTCCTCCGCCCCAGATACAGCAGATGAAGCCCTCGAAGCCTGCCGGCGGAAAGGACGGCCGGTCCATGGAAGTCGCGTGAGCCTTCTCGGGCCCCGTCCCAGACTCACCTGATGTGGTCCAGCGAGAACGAACCAATCGTCACCGCGCTCTTGGTCGCAGAATACCTGATGAACGCCCTCGACTGGACGTCGCCTATGCCTCGTATGGCCAGGAAGGTGTTCAGGTTCTCCACCTTGAACTCAATCATGCCGTCCATGAGCGAGCCGATCATCTGGATCTCCTGCTCGCCGTGGACCCCCTTCTCGATGGTGTACATCGCGATCGCCCGGTCCCTCTTCCTCCTGCCGACGACCGGGCTGAGGAACCTGAACGCGGTCCCGGGGTCGAGGTACGCTATGAGCGTGGATATCGACCTGAAGGCCACCCTGTAGTACTCGTGATCGTCGTTGAAGGCCTTCGCGGCGTTCTCTATGGCCTTCTGGATGGATTCGTAGTCCGTGGGGGACTCGATGTACTCGGTGTAGGGGTCCTTGGACTCGTCGCCCATGCTCCTCGAGTATGCGTCGACGTACTTCACGAGGCCCTTCTTCTCGTACTCCTCGTATCCGGAGAGGACGGCCATCATCTCCTCCCTGATCTCCTTGGGCGACTTTTCCGTGATGACCCATAGCGCCGGTATGCCCTTCTTCAGGCCCTCCGCGACGAACGCGTTCACGAGGACCTCCTTGCCGGTGAACGGCGGGCCGTAGATGAGCACGTTGGAGCCGAACGGCATCCCGCCCAGGAGCAGGTCGTCCAGCCTTGGCGTGCCGGTCTTGACCTTCTCCGTCTTCAGCTCGAGCTGGCGGTCGGCCTCGCGCTTCTCGATCTCGTCGGTGATGACCCCCTGCTCCCTCAGCCTGAGGTCCTCCTCCTTCGCGGCCAGGTACTTCTCCTTGGACCGGATCTCCTCCTCCTTGGCCGTGACCTCGGCCTGGAGCTCCTCCAGGCGCTTCTTGAGGGTCAGCTCGTCCTGGCCAGACAGCTCCGCCTGCGCGCGCGTGACCTTCTTCTGCTCTTCCTGGAGCAGCTTCTCCCTGTACATCAGGTCCTCCTCGCGCCTGAGTATCTCCTCTTCCTTGTACTTCATGGGCTCCTTCAGCTTGGCCAGCTCCTCTTCTCGGATCCTGAGGTCCTCCTTGAGCTGCTGGACCTCCTGCTGCCTGAGCGCGAGGCTCCGCTCGATCCTCTGGGCCTCCTCCAGCTTCGCCAGGACCTCCTTGTCGACCCCCTTGCCGGGGCCGCCGGACAGGCTGATGAGCTCCTCCTTCTGCTTGAGCGTTATCTCGTTCGAGGCGAGCTTCGCCTCGAGCTCGTGGATCCTCGACACGTACTCCTGCTCCTTCTCGGACCATGCCTCGGTCTGCTGGACCATGTCCATCTGAGGCTGGTCCACCGGCAGGTTCATCGCCGCGCTGAACGCGCCCTTGCTCAGCGCCTCCTCCTTCGACAGGAGTTGCTTCTTCATCGCGTCCAGCTCGGTCTCCTTGGTCGCGAGGGCGACCTCCCGCCTCTTGAGGTCCTGGACCTCCGGGGGGAGCTCCGCGATCGACCCCTCGATCTGCTCCTTGGTGGACTGGACGACCGCCTCGAGCTGCATGATCTTGAGCTCCAGGGTCTCCCGGTTGGCCATCTCGGACGCGAGCCTGTCCGCGAGCGTGCCCCTGTCCGCCTCGGAGCCCTGCTGGCTCTTTATGAACTTGATGACTGCGATGCTTCCACGCTTCACGTTCTCGAGCTCGTCTGAGAGCTCCTTGGTCTTGCCCTTCTCGACCTCGAGGGCCGCCTTGGCCTTTGCCAGCTCCTCGACCGTCGCCTGAGGGTCGAACTCGCCCGCATCCAGCTGTCGGACCTTCTCCCGGAGGGTCTCCCGGAGCTGGATGAGCTCCGCCTCCCGCGCGAGCAGCTCGTTGGGCCCTATCTGCTCCTCCTCGGACTCCGGCATCTTGGTCTCCTCGAGCCAGACGTTGACATCCTGCTCCTCGCCGGAGAGCCATTTGGCCAGCGAGTCCGAGCTGGAGACCTCCTGATGCGCCGCGACGCTCTCCGGGCGGCTGGCGTCGTCCCCGGAGAGCCATTCCGAGAGCCCGTCTTCCTCGCCCGAAAGCCAGTCCTCAAGCCCGTGCCCCTCGCGGGCGCCGCCTTCGAGAGCGGCCGCGCCCTCGATTATCTTGGTCGCGAGCTTCTCGCCGATGCCCTTGACCGTGGCCAGCTCCTCCACCTTGGCGTTCTTCAGGTCCTTGACCGACTTGAAGCCCGCCGCGCGGAGCTGCCAGGCCTTCGCCTCGCCGACTCCTGGCACCCGGGTGAGCTCCTCGATCTCCTTCTTCTCCTCATCGGTCTCGGGGGCCTCGGAGCCGGGTCCATTCTCGTCCTCCGGGCCTCCCAAAGAAGTGTAGCAGTTCTCGCATCTCTTCGAGCCTGCCGGCGACTGGTGTCCGCAAATGGGGCACACTATCGTCCCATCCGGAGACTCGGCATCCTTTGGCATC